>NZ_JBHXCW010000055.1:0-38377 GCF_042725365.1 Lentzea sp. NPDC060358
CCCTCGAGGTGCGCCGCGTCCGGCAGTCGGACCCGGACGCGGCGCCGTTGGTGGAAGAGCTCACGCACGAGTACACGACGCGTTATGGGCCGATGGGCGCAGAGGAGATGCGGCGGCCGGCGCACGTTTTCGAACCGCCGCGCGGACAGTTCCTGCTTTTGCTGGAAGCCGGCGCGGCGGTCGCCGGTGGCGCGTTCCTGCGGCGCGATGCCGAAACAGCCGAGTTGAAACGAATTTGGACCCATTCCCGGCACCGGCGGCGCGGACTGGCGCGGCGCGTGCTCGCAGAGCTCGAAAACGAGGCCAGGGCGTTTGGGTACAACCGGATTTACCTGACCACGGGCCCGCGGCAGCCCGAGGCTCGAGGCCTCTACCTGGCCACCGGCTACGCACCGCTGTTCGACGTGGAGGCGGATCCGCTCACAATTGGTCCGCTCGCCTTCAGCAAGTCGATTCACTAGTTCAAACGAGTGAATTCGTGGCCGAACCGCCGATTTCCGATCGGGTACCGGAGTTCGGTTGGACACCTTGTGACTGATCAGTAAGCTGGCAACCGGGCGCACGAGCTCCTCGTTCGGTGTCCGACGACCGATCAGATCATCCCGGTCCCCACGAATGGCCATCCGAGCTGAATGAACATGGTCGACACTCCTGAGCACGCCGTCCGGTGGGCGGCGGCGATCTCCGGCACCCTTCTCGCGAACCTCACCCGCGAGAAGCTGGAGCAACTCCTCGGCGGGTACGTCGAGCAGCTGCTCCACGGCGGTGTGGACGCGGCCAGGGAGGTCGGCCGGTCGATGGTCGAGCACGACCTCGTCGCCTCCGCCACGCTGGAGGAGTCCCTCGCGCACCTGGCCGGGCACTCGCCGGTCACCCCCGCCCAGCTGGGCGGGCTCGCCGCCGGGTACGCGGAGGCGTTGCGCGAGCGCACCCTCGCCCAGCAGGAGATCAGCCGCGCGGCCGCGATCAACGCGATGCGCCGCGCCGAGAGCGCCGTCCGGGCCGGCGAGACGAAGTTCCGCGCGGTGTTCGACAGCTCGGCGTTCGGGATCATCATCAGCGGCCTCAAGGGCGACATCGTCGACGTGAACGGCGCGCTGCTGTCGATGCTCGGCTACTCGGCCACCGACCTGAGCGGGATGACCGGCCGCGACTTCATCCACCCCGACGACAGGGACGGGCTGAGAGAGCTCGCGATACAACTCATCGCGTCCGCCCACGACAACATCAGGGTCGAGAAGCGGATGGTCCGCAGCGACGGCGAGACCATCCAGACCCACATGGCGATCTCCCTGGTGCGCGAGGACGAGGGCACCCCTCCGTACTTCGTCACCATGGTCGAGGACATGAACGAGATGCGCGCGCTGCAGTCGCAGCTGGTGCGCCAGAGCCTCAACGACGTGCAGACCGGGCTGCCCAACCGCGCCCAGTTCCTCGGCTGGCTCGAGGGAGCCGTCGGGTCCAGGGGGCCGGACACCCTCGCGCTGCTGCAGATCGACGTCGACGGCTTCCGCGGCGTGAACGACGCGTTCGGGCACGGGACCGGCGACCGCGTGCTGACCCACGTCGCACGGCACCTGCGGGCCGTGTTCTCCGAGGAGGTGGGCGAGGTCGCCCGCATCGGCGAGGACGAGTTCGGCGTGCTGATCAGGAACCCGCACGACGTGCCCGCCGTGATCGCGCTCGTCGACGAGTTCGCCGAACGGCTCGAAGAGGCGAACTGGATCGACGGCCACGGCGTCGGCGTCACCGTGAGCACGGGCATCGTGGCGCTGGCGGCCCGCGGCGCCGACGCGGCGGACCTGCTGCGCGCGGCGGACGTCACGGTCGGCTGGGCCAAGCGCGACGGCAAGGCGCAGTGGGCGCTGTACGACCGGGAGCGCGACCAGCTCGACAAGGAGCGGTACGCGCTCGCCGCGTCCATCCCCGGCGCGCTGGAGGAGGGCGAGTTCCGCATCGACTACCAGCCGGTCCGCTCGCTGGCCGACGGGACGGTGCTCGCGCTCGAGGCCAAGATCGCCTGGGACCACCCGGAGCGCGGCTCCCTCTGCCCGGAGACGTTCCTCGCCCCGGCCACCGACAACGGCATGATCGTCCGGCTGGTCCGCTGGGCGCTGGCGGAGGCGTGCACCCAGGCGGGCGAGTGGTACGCGACTCTCGGCGAGCGCATGCCCGTGCTGTCCATCGACCTGCCGACGCGGGTGTGCCAGGAGCCCGAGCTCGTCGCCGAGGTGGCCCGCGTGCTGGCGCGGGCGGGCCTGCCGCCGTCGAAACTGCGCTTCGAACTGCACGAACGCCTGCCCGTGCTGCTGAACGACGAGCAGCTCGAGGAGTTGACGATCCTCGCCGAACGCGGCGTCGAGCTGGTGCTCGACCACCTGACCGGCGGCAACGCGGGCGTCGGCAGGCTGCGGATGCTGCCGTGGACCGGCGTGAAGTTCTCGCCCGCCGTCGTGCACGGCTTCGACACCGGCGCGAACCGGGTGGACAAGACCGCGGCCGTCGCGCTGCTCGAGTGGGCGTCGATCCTGCGGCTGCCGATGTACGCGGAGGACGTGCGCAGCGACGCGGAGGCGTCCCGGCTGATCGCGCTGGGCGTGGTCGGCGGCCAGGGCCCGCACTTCGGCCTGCCGGTGCCGGCCGCCGAGGTGCCCGCCCTTCTCATCTGATTCTTATCAGGGTTTGCACGGGGTTCGGCACAGGTTTCTCACAAGTTCGCGGTCCATCGTGGAGTCATGACCGAGCAGAGCTTCCCCGCGATGAGCGGGTCACTGGTGGAACCGCAGCCCGCCGTTGTCCCGGCGCCGAAGTTCTGGCGCCGCACGGCCCCGATGCTGACCGCGGCGGCACTCGTCGCCGGCTTGTTCGGAGGTGTCACCGGAGCGGTGGTCGCCTCACCGGACTCGCCCGCGGCGTCGTCCTCCGTCGTGGCGCAGTCGGTCTCGAACACGTCCACTCTGGACTGGAGCTCCGTCGCCTCGACCGTGCTGCCCTCCGTGGTGCAGGTCAACGTCGGCGACGGCCTCGGCTCCGGCGTGATCCTCAGCGCCGACGGCCGGATCCTCACCAACAACCACGTCGTCGCCGCGGCGAGCGGCCAGATCACCGTGACGCTGAACGACGGCCGCCAGGTGCCCGCCACCGTCGTCTCCACGGACCCGACCTCGGACATCGCGGTGCTGCAGGCCTCGGGCGTCTCGGGCCTCACACCGATCAAGTGGGCGGACTCGGACTCGGTGAAGGTGGGTGACGCGGTGATGGCGATCGGCTCGCCGTCGGGCCTGCAGGGCACCGTGACCACCGGCATCGTCTCGGCGCTGGACCGCAAGGTGACCGTGCCGGGCGAGACCCGCCGCTCGCAGTCCGTGTCGTACCAGGCGATCCAGACCGACGCGTCGATCAACCCCGGCAACTCCGGTGGCGCGCTGGTGAACGCGGCCGGTGAGCTGGTCGGCATCAACTCGGCGATCTACTCGCCGGCGTCGAGCAGCGGGCAGGCCGGGAGCGTGGGGATCGGGTTCGCGATCCCGTCCAACACGGCCAAGCAGATCGTGGGTCAGCTGGGCTAGGCGGTCCAGAGGGCGGAGATCGGCAGGCAGACCATGCCGTCACCGAAGCTGCCCGCCAGCTCGCCGGCGTGGAGCACGTACCCCGCGAGGAACCTGTCGCCCAGACGCCGTTGCAACAGACGCAGGCCGCGGAAATCGTCAGACCTGACGGTTTCCGCGGCCTTGACCTCGATCCCGATCACCCGTCCCGTGTTGTCCTCCAGCACCGCGTCGACCTCGTACTGGTCGCGATCGCGGTAGTGGTGCAGGGTCGCAAACGTCTCCGACCACGTCAGCTGACGGGCGAGCTCGCCGAGCACGAAGTTCTCCAGGAGCGCACCTTCATCAGCGCCCAGGTGGGCGGCAAGGCCCGAGTCGACGAAGAACACCTTGGGGGTCGCCACCGCTCGAGTCGTGCGGTTGCCCGACCACGCGGGCACCGTCCGCACGAGGTAGATCGTCTCGAGGATCTCGACGTACCGCTTGACGGTGTGCGCGGCGATCCCGATGTCGTTCGCGAGCCGGTTGAAGCTCAACAAGCCGGCCGTCTGGGCCGCCAGCAGCGAGATCAACCTGCGCATGTCGCTCGCTCGGCCGATGTCCGCGACCTGTTCGACGTCACGCGTCATCAGGTCGGCGAGGTAGCTCGCGAAGAACCTGGCGCGGCGGCGAGGAGCTTCCCGCAGCAACGCTTCGGGATAACCGCCCCGCTTGGCCCGAGCGAGGTAGTCCTTTTTGCGCAATTCACCTGACGCGGCGCGGAGGTCAGGCCCCTGCTCGAAGGCCGAGTCGACGAAGCCGTCGGGAGCGCCGTCGATCTCGCCCTGCGACAGCGGCCACAGTTCCACGGTCTCCGTGCGCCCCGGCAGGGCGTCCGGAAGCTCTCGCAGGGCGAGCAACCGGGCCGATCCGGTGAGGAGGAAGCTACCGGGCCGCGGATCCCGATCGACGACGTGCTTGATCTCCAGCCACAGGTCAGGCACGCGCTGGACCTCGTCGATCATCAGCAACCCGTCGTGCCGGACGAAGGCTCCCGGATCGGCTTCGGCGATCGCGCGCACCTCTCCTTTGTCGAGGTAGCGGGCGACTCCGCCGTTGTGGCGGAGCACCCTTTCGGCCAGTGTCGACTTGCCGACTTGCCGCGCACCGTTCAGCACCACGACGCGGGTGTCGAGCAAGGCCTCTGCCACCAGCTGCGCCGCACGTCGGGGCACGTAGTCAACTGCTTCTCGCACCCCCTCACCCTACTGATCGACTGCACATCTGCCGAATGCCTCACTGCACATCTGCCGAAGATCACCCTTCCGATCTGCCGACATTCCGACTGCACATCTGCCGAAGATCAGGACAGCCAGTCCGGCCGCAACGGCATGTGCGACTCGGTCCCGTCCAGCTTCACCCCGAGCACCTGGTGCAGCTGGATGTTGTTGCGGTCGAACCCGAGCCGCGACGCGGCCAGGTACAGGCGCCACACGCGGGCCCGCGCCTCCCCGACCTCCTCCACGGCCTCCTCCCAGTGCGCCTCGAGGTTGCGGCTCCACGCGGCCAGCGTCAGCGCGTAGTGCTCGCGGATGTTCTCCTCGTGCCGCACCTCGAACCCGGTGTCGTGCATCAGCGACACCAGGTGTCCCGGCCCGACGAGCTCGCCGTCCGGGAACACGTACCGGTCGATGAACGGGCCCGAGAGCGCCCGCTGCTTGTTGTCCGGGCGCGTGATGCAGTGGTTGAGCAGCCGGCCGCCCGGCTTCAGCTTGCGGTACAGGGCCGCGAAGTAGCCCGGCAGCTTCGCCTTGCCGATGTGCTCGGTCAGGCCGATCGACGACACCGCGTCGAAGCCCGTCTCGCGCACGTCGCGGTAGTCGAGGTGGCGCACCTCGGCGAGGTCCGACAGGCCCGCCTCGACGATGGCCTTCTGCGCGTACTCCGCCTGGTTGCGCGACAGGGTCACCCCGATCGCGCGGACCCCGTGCTCGCGGGCGGCGTGCATGACCATGCCGCCCCAGCCGCAGCCCACGTCGAGCAGCTTCATGCCCGGCTTGAGCCCCAGCTTGCGGGCCACCAGGTCGTGCTTCTCGTGCTGGGCTTCTTCCAAAGTGGACTCGAGCGTCGGGTACACCGCGCAGGTGTAGGCCATCGACGGGCCGAGGACCCACTCGTAGAACTGGTTCGAGACGTCGTAGTGGTGGGCGATGGCCTGCTGGTCGCGGGCCTTGGAGTGGCGCAGGCCGCGCAGGCGGGTCTCCTGCGGCGGCGGGCTGACCTTGTGGGAGAACCGGACGCGGCCCAGGAACTGCAGGAGCTCCACCCGTTGCGGCCACGGGATCTCGCGCAGGGAGAACTCGGAGAGCCGGGAGAGGCCGGCGTGCACGTCGCCGAGGATCTCCAGGTGCCCGGTCACGTAGGCGCGGGCGAGCCCCAGCTCACCCGGCGCGGAGGCGAGGTAGGACAGGGCTTCCGGCGTCTTGATGTCGATCGCGACCGGAGCCGAGTCGGGCCCGGCGGCACTGCCGTCGTAGGCCTTGAAGCGAACGTCGTTGCCACCGGTGATGCGCTGGAAAATGGAGGCCAACCGCATTCATCGTCCCCTGACACACTTGGCGTACAGATCAGGCAGTCGGTTCGTCTGGTCGTACCGGGCCTTCACGGACCGGTAGTGCGAACCGTTGTAGTGCCGCCAGAACTCGTCCTCCTCGTAGTAGGAGTCGGAGTACAGCGACTTGTGGCCGCCCAGCCGCGCCACCTCGCGCTCGATCAGCCGGTTGCGGTCACCCATCTTCTCCCCCGGGCGCACCGGGACCTCCGACCAGAACCCGACGTTGACGTACAACGTGTCCGCGTCCATCGGGTAGAGCGGCCAGCCCGTGGTGTCGCGCAGGCGAACGGGGCACAGCCACACCGGCGAGATGCCGATCTCCCGGTCGAAGAAGTCGAGGAAGTCGGCCAGCCCGGCGACCGGGATCTCGACGTCCTGGATCACCGGCTCGACGTCCGTCCGCGGCCGCAGCTGCCGGTGCTTGGCCACGAGCCTGCGGTACACGTCCGATCGCAGGTACCGCTTGGGCCACAGGCGGCGCACGACCGGGTTCTGCGCGCCGAACGCGCGCGAGCACCAGAACCAGTCGGTGTCCCAGCGCCACAGGTAGTCGTGGATCGTGAGGTGGTCCGTCCGCCGCTTCTGGATGGACCGGTAGTAGATGTCGTTGCCGGTGTAGTCGGACGTGTAGGGCGCGATGTCCGCGTAGTGCCCCAGCGTCAGGTACATCTCGCCGCGGGAGAACACCGTGCCGTCGACGAAGTCCGCCGAGCCGTCCGCGCAGACCTCCTCGATGACCCTGGCGCACTCGGCGTACGAGCCGAACGGCACGTGGCGCAGCCGGACGTGCTGGCGCACCGGCTCCAGCTCGATCTCCAGCCGCAGCGCGTACCCCAGCGTGCCGTAGGAGTTGGGGAACGCGCGGAACAGGTCGTCGTCCGGCTTCACGACGACGACCTCGCCGTCACCGGTGAGGATCTCCAGCTCTCGCACGGACTCGTGCGGCAGTCCGTTGCGGAAGGACGTGGACTCGATGCCGAGCCCGGCCACGGCGCCGCCGATGGTGATGGTCTTGAGCTGCGGCACGACCAACGGCATCAGGCCGTGGGGAAGCGTCGCGGCGACGAGGTTCTCGTAGGTGGTCATGCCCTGCACCTGTGCGGTGCGTCCGGCCGGGTCCACGGACAGGACCTGGTCGAACCTGCCGACGTCGAGCCCGCCGGCCTGGTCTGCCCGGAACCGGAAGAGGTTCGACGTCTTCTTCGCGAGCCGCACCGGCGCACCTTCGCGCATCGCGGCGTACTGCGCGCTCAGCGCAGCCACGGCCGAGCTGTGCCCATGGTCACTCACGTGGACGACGTTATTCCTCGTCACCGCCGTTGTCGCGCCCAAAAGCCCGAATGGGCCAGTGATCTCACATGGCGCACTGCCGAAAGTTACTAGCGAGTAGTAGCGTGCCGGGCATGGCTACGCACGAGGTGACCAACCAGGTGCCGCCGCTGACCGGTCACGACGTCGCGGCCGACCCGGCGCTGCTCACCTGGGTCGACGACGCCGAACTGCACGAGCTCGGACGGCTCGCGGGCAGCGCGGAGTGGCAGGACCGCGGCCGTCTCGCGAACGCCCACCCGCCGGTGCTGCACACGCACGACCGGTACGGCAACCGGATCGACGAGGTCGAGTTCCACCCTGCTTGGCACGATCTGATGAATGTCGCCGTTTCGCACGGTTTGCACGCCTATGTCGACGGTGCGCATCTCAGCAGGGCAGCCAAGTTCTACGTCTGGTCGCAGACCGAGGCCGGTCACGGATGCCCGATTTCGATGACTTGCGCGGCTGTGCCCGCATTGCGCGTCTCGCCTGAAGTCGCCTCCAGGTACGAACCCCTGCTCACCGCGCGGACCTACGACTTCGGCCTGCGCGCACCGCTCTCCAAGCGGGGCCTGATCGCCGGCATGTCGATGACCGAGAAGCAGGGCGGTTCGGACGTCCGGGCGAACACCACGGTCGCGCGGCCGGTCGCCGACGGGTACCTCCTGACCGGGCACAAGTGGTTCACCTCGGCCCCGATGTCCGACCTGTTCCTGACGCTCGCGCAGGCGCCCGGCGGCCTGACGTGCTTCCTCGTGCCGCGGGTGCTGCCGGACGGCACGCGCAACCGGTTCTTCCTGCAGCGCCTGAAGGACAAGCTGGGCAACAGGTCCAACGCCTCGGCCGAGGTCGAGTACGACGAGGCGTTCGCCACCAGGGTCGGCGACGAGGGCCGCGGCGTGCGGACGATCATCGAGATGGTCAACATGACCCGCCTCGACTGCGTGCTGGGGTCGGCCGCGGGCATGCGGGCGGGGCTGCGGCAGGCGGCGCACCACGCCGCGCACCGCAAGGCGTTCGGCCGGTACCTGATCGACCAACCGGCCATGCGCAACGTGCTGGCGGACCTCGCGGTCGAGTCGGAGGCCGCGACGACTGCCGCGATGTGGCTCGCGCAGCACCGGCCGCGGCTCGGGCTCGCCGCCACCAAGTACTGGGTCTGCAAGCGCGGTCCGGTGCACGCGGCCGAGGCGCTGGAGTGCTTGGGCGGCAACGGCTACGTCGAGGACAGCGGTCTTCCGAGGCTCTTCCGCGAGTCGCCGCTGATGTCGATCTGGGAGGGTTCCGGCAACGTCGCCGCGCTCGACGTCCTTCGCGCGATGAAGCGCGAACCCGAGTCGGTGCAGGAGTTCCTGTCCGTCGTCACGGGTGTCGACGCGCGCATCGACAGGGCGGTGAACGAGCTCGGCGCGGCGCTGTCCGATGTGGACGAGTCGCAGGCCCGCCGGGTCGTCGAGAAGATGGCGCTGGTCCTGCAGGGTGCCCTGCTCGTGCGGCACGGGCACCCCGCCGTCGCGGACGCGTTCCTGGCCTCGCGGCTCGGCGGCGACTGGGGAGTCGCGTTCGGCACGCTCCCCCGGTCCACCGACTTCGCCTCGATCATCGACCGGGCCGTGCCGAAGACCTAACCGGCGGGACACCCGTTCGGCTGGCGCTGCGATTCCGGCCCGTACAGGTCGCCGGTCAGGAACACGCACGTCGGCTGCTGCCCGAAGTCGTGGATGTCGGTGAGCTCGAGGATCGTGAAGTTGCGCTGCTCGCCGATCCGCGACGTGCCGAAGTCGGTGCGCCCGGTGGCGCCGAAGAACTCCAGCTCGCGGAGCTCGCCGCTGATCGCACCGCGGTGCGGCGTGTGGACCGGCAGCCCCGCCAGGCGCGACTGCGCGTTGCGCACGGCGTCGAGGAAGAGCCCGGTCGCGTCGTAGGCGACGCCGATGTGCTCGCCGGGCCACGGCTTGACCGGCTTGTCCTCCGGCGGCAGCGTCGACTCCTGGACCTCCTGGTTCAGCCTGCTGTACCCGGCGCAGAACGCGTCGAGCGGCAGCCCGCCGCGGGCCTTCGGGCCCGGTTTGCCCTCCACGCACGGCTTTCCGGCCAGCACGACGAGACCGGCCATGCTCACGTACGACACGCGCATGCCGGCCAGCGAGTCCTGCACCCGGCTCGCCTTCTGCGCGATGAACCGGATGATCGCGTCGTCGGCCACGATGCGCGGCAGCCGGAACTTGTCGTAGCAGTCGCGGCCGATCGCGCGGAGGAACTCGCCGAAGTCCTCCTCGCGGCCCGCGAAGAACACCAGCTCGCTCGAGTGGTCCTCGACGCACTGCGACGGCACCTCCTGCGGGCTCCTGGCCCACGGGACGGCCTGGTGGCGGACGCCGGCGGCCGCGAGCTCCCTGCCCAGCACGGTCACCAGGTCGTCGAGGTAGACGTCGCCCCTGCCCAGCGGCGGGTGGTGGATCGTCACCTCGGTGGAGCCGGCGTACTGGGCGTAGCGCCGGACGAGGTCGGCCTGCCGGAGGTTGCCGGGGATCAGCTGGAAGTACGTGGCCGACCTCGTCGGCAGCGACGCCTCGGTGAGCGTGGTGCCGATCGTCGGCACGCCCAGCGCCCCCAGCTCGGTGATCACGTCCCTGGTCTCCGCGACGCTGCGGTCGAGCCCGACCACGCCGATGATGCCGGAGTCGTCCTCCAGCAACGGCGTCAGCATGTCGCGCAGCACCTCCGGTGCCCGCTTCATCATCGCGCCGCCGTTGGCGATCACGACGCGCAGCAGCGGTTCCGAGCGCGACCTGTCGTTCTGCTGCCGCTGCTTGAGCAGCATGCCCTCGAGCTCCTCGGCGCGGGAGTGGTCGGCGTCGGGGTTGGTGTCCTTGTGCGTGAGGCTGGAGAAGTAGACCAGCGAGACGAACGGGCGGCCGGGGTCGGCGGCGTGCAGCCGTTCCGCCTCCTCGTTCTGCGCGAAGACCGCCCGCTGAGTCCACCGCAGCCGTTCGTTGGAGCCGAACACCTGGCTGCTGTTGTCGCTGTAGCCGACGCACTCGGTGTTGCCCTCGACGTCCATCAGCCGGGTCGAGACCCCCGCCGAGGTCGCGGAGCCGACGATCGAGCAGTTGGCCCGGATGTGGTTCCGCACGGTCACGAAAGCCGGCACGAGCAGCACCACGACGGCCACCGCGATGATCGCCTCCAGCCGCCGCGGGCGCGCGAGCCACCGCACGGGCGCCGCCTGGAACGCGGGCGCGCCCTTCCACCTCTTCTTGTCGGGGCTGGGGAACGGCAGCCTGATCATGAGGTAGCGGGCGTCCGGCGCGAGCATCTGCCGTTTGCGGGGAAGCTCCTCGCGCCAGGTCGTCAACGCCTCCGCGGTCTCGTCCGGTGTGACCGGCACGACCCCGAGCCGTTGGGAGAGCGCGGGTTGCACGGAGCTGGCCGCGATCACCAGCAGCGGGTCCAGCTCGCCGGTCTCGTTGCGGACGTCGTTGATCAGCTCCAGCAGCTCCCAGCCGCCGTTGTCCTTCGTGACGCCGTCGAGCAGCACGGGGATGTAGGCGGTGCGCCGCCAGCCCGCCCGGCGTGGCAGGAACCCGCGCCGGCGCCGGTAGGCGATCCGCAGGTCCTCGAGGAACGCGTGCACGAGCAGCAGCTTGATCTGCCCGGTGTTCTCGGACTCGCGGCGGCCGAGCGTCAGCCGTTCCGCGAACCCGAGGAACTCGATGGAGTGGTGGGGCAGCGCGAAGTTCTGCCCGCGCATGAACCACTTCGACTCGCGCGCGAGCCCCGGCACCCGCCTGCCGAGCCAGCGGAACCCGGCCTTGCTGCCGACCCAGGCGACGAGCCCGAGCCCCAGCCGCGTCACGAGGTTGGGGATGAACGCGTCCACCGCCCGGTTGAGCGCCTCGCCGTCCTCGGTGGTGCGGCCCGTCCACTGCCGCAGCAGCTCGACGACGCTCGCCCGGTCGTCGCGCCCCGGCTTGCGCGGCAGGCGTTTGCCGGTGAGCCAGTCGACGAGCCGGTAGTGGTCGAACCGGGTGAGGCGTTCGCGGCCGACGTGGACCTCGGACAGCCGATGGCTCAGCACGTCCAGCAACGGCAGCAGGGGTGGCGTCTCCCGTGCCTCCGGCGGCCACCTCTTCCCGACTTCCGCACCGACCGAAGCGACGTCGACGTAGGCGTGCGGAATGGCCGGCCGGCCCTCGTCGAGCTTGTGCTCCAGCGCCCGCAGGAACGGCGTCGGACTGGCCTCGCTCTCCAGGTGGAGCAGCGGAAGCGGCTGGTCGCCGACCACCTCCTCGGTCTTGCTCCGGTAGAAGAACCCCGGCCGGTCGCACAGGCCGCGGACGACCTCGAGGAGAACGTTCACACCGCGGAACACGGGCTCTGTCATCGGCACCCTCACACTCGTGCGGAAGGCAGACGACGCTAGCCGGGCAGGTCCCGCGGGGCCGGTGCTTTGACGTTGTTCAGCCGGAACGGACCAGCGCCTCCCTAAAGCCCCAGCTCCCGGGCGATCAGCATCTTCTGCACCTCGGAGGTGCCCTCGCCGATCTCGAGGATCTTCGCGTCGCGGTAGAAGCGGCCGACCGGGTACTCGTTCATGAAGCCGTAGCCGCCGAAGATCTGCGTGGCGTCGCGGGCGTTGTCCATCGCGGCCTCGGACGACACGAGCTTCGCGATGGCCGCCTGCTTCTTGAACGGCTCGCCGCGCAGCATCCGGGACGCCGCCTCGTAGTAGGCGAGGCGTGCCGTGTGGACGCGGGCCTCCATCTCGGCGAGCTTGAACTGGATCGCCTGGTAAGTCCCGATCTTCGCGCCGAACGTCTCGCGCTCGTGGGCGTAGCGGACCGACTCGTCCACACAGCCCTGGGCGAGGCCGACCGACAGCGCGGCGATGGCGACGCGGCCCTCGTCGAGCGTGCGCAGGAACTGGGCGAAGCCGCGGCCGCGGGTGCCGAGCAGGTTCGCCGCGGGCACCCGGCAGTCCAGGAAGGACAGTTCGCGCGTGTCCGAGGCGCACCAGCCGACCTTGGAGTACTTCTTCGACACCGTGAAGCCCGGGGTGCCGGACGGGACGATGATCGAGGAGATCTCCTTGCGGCCGTCGGGCTGCGTGCCCGTGACCGCGGCGACCGTCACCAGGCCGGTGATGTCGGTGCCGGAGTTGGTGATGAACGCCTTGGTGCCGTTGATGACCCACTCGTCGCCGTCGAGGCGCGCGGTCGTGGCCAGGGCGCCCGCGTCGGAGCCGGAACCCGGTTCGGTGAGGCCGAACGCGCCCAGCTGCCGCCCGGACGTGAGCGACGGCAGCCACTGCGCCTTCTGCTCGTCGGTGCCGTAGCGGTAGATCGGCATGGCGCCCAGGGAGGTGGCGGCCTCGACGGTGATCGCGACGGACGAGTCGACGCGCGCCAGTTCCTCGAGCGTCAGGCACAGGGCGAAGTAGTCGCCGCCCATGCCGCCGTGCTCCTCGGGGAACGGCAGGCCGAGCAGGCCCATCTGCCCCATCTTCGCGACGATCGGGTACGGGAACTCGCAGCGCTCGTAGTAGTCGCCGATGACCGGGGCCACCTCGTCGCGGGCGAACTCCTCGACGGTCTTGCGCAGGTCCTCGTACTCGCTCGGGAGCCGGAAGTCCAACATCGGTGTCACTCCTCGTGAGAGACGACGAGGGCCAGCACCTGGTCGAGTGCGACCTGCTGGCCTGCTTGCACGTTCACTTCGGCGAGCACGCCGTCGACCGGTGCGGTCACGGTGTGCTCCATCTTCATGGCCTCGACCACGAACAACGCTTGACCGGCGGTCACTTCCTCGCCCTGCCGCGCCCGCACGACCAGCACGGTGCCGGGCATCGGCGACTTGACCGGGCCGCCCTGGGCCGCGGCTCCCCCGGCCGCCCCGACCAGGAACTCGGCCTCGACCAGCGCCCACGAGGCGCCGTCGTGGCCCAGCCACAGCACGTCGCCGTCGCGGGCCGTCGCGTACCGGCGGGAACCGACGAGCAGGTCGGTGCCCTCCCTGCGGGCACGCGCCCTGACCGGTTCTCCCGCGCCCACGGCGACCTCGTCGCCGCGCACGCGCACGTCGACGTCGTTGATCCGCCACGTCGTCCACGCGTGCTCGCCGACGCGCCAGCCGCCCGGCTGGTCCCACGGGTCGTCGCCGCGCGGGTCGAGCGACCGCTCCAGGCCGGCCGCCACGTACACCTCGTCCGGGACCTCGGCCGTGGTCAGCGCGTCGAGCTTGCGCTCGACGAGACCGGTGTCCAGCGCGCCCGCCCGCACGTCCTCGTCGCGCAGCAGCGCGCGCAGGAACGGGATGTTCGTCGTGACGCCGAGCAGCACCATCCGGCCGAGCGCGTGGTCGAGGCGC
Organism: Lentzea sp. NPDC060358; assembly: GCF_042725365.1. Classification (NCBI taxonomy): domain Bacteria; kingdom Bacillati; phylum Actinomycetota; class Actinomycetes; order Pseudonocardiales; family Pseudonocardiaceae; genus Lentzea; species Lentzea sp. NPDC060358. Next base: position 13,822 of record NZ_JBHXCW010000055.1, read on the forward strand.
CGCAACGCTTCCTCGCGGGTGCGGCCGTGCGCGATCACCTTGGCGAGCATCGGGTCGTAGTCCGACCCGACGACGAGTCCCTCGTACAGCCCGGAGTCGACGCGGACGGACGTGGGCTCGGCGAGCTTGAGCACCCGGCCACCGGTCGGCAGGAAGCCGCGCGCCGGGTCCTCGGCGTAGACGCGCGCCTCGACCGAGTGCCCCGTCAGCTCGACGGTCAGGTCGAGGGCTTCGCCGGACGCCACGCGGAGCTGCCACTCGACGAGGTCGACGCCCGTGACCATCTCGGTCACCGGGTGCTCGACCTGCAGCCGGGTGTTCATCTCCATGAAGAAGTAGTCGCCGGTCGCACCGTCCACGATGAACTCGACCGTGCCCGCGCCGACGTAGCCGACGGACTTGGCGGCGTCGACCGCCGCGGCGCCCATCGCCTCGCGCACCTCGGGCGTGAGGAACGGCGACGGCGCCTCCTCGATGATCTTCTGGTGCCGCCGCTGGAGGCTGCACTCGCGTTCGCCGAGGTGGATCACGGTGCCGTGCGCGTCACCCAGGACCTGGATCTCGATGTGGCGCGGGTTCGTGACGAACCGCTCGATCAGCAGCGTGTCGTCGCCGAACGACCCGCGCGCCTCGCGCCGGGCCGACTCGATCGCCTCGCGCAGCGCGGACTCCTCGTGCACCAGGCGCATGCCCTTGCCGCCACCGCCCGCGGAAGGCTTGAGCAGCACGGGAAAGCCGATCTCGGCCGCGGCCTCGACGATCTCGTCGTCGGACATGCCCTCCCTGGTGCGCCCCGGCACCACCGGAACGCCCGCCGCCGACACCGTCAGCTTCGCGCGGATCTTGTCGCCCATGGCGTCGATCGCCGACGCGGGCGGGCCGGCGAACACGATCCCCGCGTCGTCGCAGGCCTTCGCGAACGCCGTGTTCTCGGCCAGGAAGCCGTAGCCGGGGTGGATCGCCTGCGCGCCGGTGTCGACGGCCGCGCGGACGATCTTCTCGATGGAGAGGTAGCTCTCGCGGGCCGCGGCGGGCCCGATGCGCACGGCCTCGTCGGCGAGCTTGACGTGCAACGCCTCGGCGTCCGCGTCGGAGTACACGGCGACGGACCGGATCCCGAGCGACTTGAGCGCGCGGATCACCCTGACCGCGATCTCCCCGCGGTTCGCCACCAGAACGCTGTCGAACATGATCACATCCGGAAGACGCCGTAGGAAACATCGTCGATGGGGGCGTTCGCCGCGCTGGACAACGCCAGTCCCAGCACCGTGCGGGTGTCGCGCGGGTCGATCACGCCGTCGTCCCACAGCCGCGCGGTCGAGTAGTACGGGTTGCCCTGGTCCTCGTACTGCTGGCGGATCGGCGCCTTGAACGCCTCCTCGTCCTCCGCGGACCACTCGTCGCCGAGCTGGTCGCGGCGCACCGTCGCGAGGACCGACGCCGCCTGCTCACCGCCCATGACGGAGATGCGCGCGTTCGGCCACATCCACAGGAAGCGCGGCGAGTACGCACGGCCGCACATCGAGTAGTTGCCGGCGCCGAACGAGCCGCCGATGATCACTGTGAACTTCGGGACGCGCGCGCACGCCACGGCCGTCACCATCTTGGCGCCGTGCTTGGCGATGCCGCCCGCCTCGTACTCGCGGCCGACCATGAAGCCGGTGATGTTCTGCAGGAACACCAGCGGGATGGACCGCTTGTCGCACAGCTGGATGAAGTGCGCGCCCTTGACCGCGGACTCGCCGAACAGGATGCCGTTGTTGGCCACGATCCCGACCGGGTGCCCGTGGATGCGCGCGAAGCCGGTGACGAGCGTCTGCCCGTACTCCCTCTTGAACTCCTGGAACTTCGACCCGTCGACGACCCGCGCGATCACCTCGCGCACGTCGTAGGGCGTCCGGGAGTCCGTCGGCACGACGCCGTAGAGGTCGTCCGGGTTGACGGCCGGCGCCTCGGTTTTCGTGACTTCCCAGGGCCTTTGCGCTCGCGGTCCCAGCGTCGAGATGATCGAGCGGACCATCTTCAGCGCGTGCGCGTCGTTCTCCGCCAGGTGGTCCGTGACGCCGGACGTGCGCGAGTGCAGCTCGCCGCCACCGAGGTCCTCGGCGCTCACGACCTCACCGGTCGCGGCCTTCACCAGCGGCGGGCCGCCGAGGAAGATCGTGCCCTGGTTGCGCACGATGATCGCCTCGTCGCTCATCGCCGGCACGTACGCGCCACCCGCGGTGCACGAACCGAGGACCGCCGCGATCTGCGGGATGCCCTTGGCGGACATGGTGGCCTGGTTGAAGAAGATCCGGCCGAAGTGCTCGCGGTCCGGGAACACGTCGTCCTGCCTGGGCAGGAACGCGCCGCCGCTGTCGACCAGGTAGATGCACGGCAAGTTGTTCTGCAGCGCCACTTCCTGCGCGCGCAGGTGCTTCTTGACCGTGATCGGGTAATAGGTGCCGCCCTTGACCGTGGCGTCGTTCGCGACGATGACGCATTCACGGCCGGACACGCGCCCGACACCCGTGATGATGCCCGCGGCGGGTGCCTCGTCGCCGTACATCCCGTTGGCGGCCAACGGCGACAGTTCGAGGAACGGCGAACCGGGGTCGACCAGCGTGTCCACCCGCTCGCGTGGCAGCAGCTTCCCGCGGTCGACGTGGCGCTGACGAGCCTTCTCGGGACCGCCGAGCGCGGCGGTGGCGAGCTTGCCGCGCAGCTCGTCGACGAGCGCGGCGTGCTCCTTGGCGTAGCGGTCCGACGGCTCGGCTGCGCTGCGCAGGACAGGTGCGTCCATGCTCCCCAGACCTCAGGTTAGCGGGCGTTAACATCCTCATGTTAGCGCCCGCTAACCTAGCGGTCCACCAGTCCGGCTCGAGAGCGACCCGAATGCAGGTCAACGCGCCTTTGGGGCACTCTCACGTTCCGGAATCCGTCAGCCGACGACACTCCGCAGAGCGGGCAGGTAGCCGCTCGCGTGACCGGCGCGGTTCGGGTGGTAGGACTCCTCGACCGGCCAGCTCAGGCTGTTGAGCCACCAGCTCGACGAGCAGATCTCGTGCCCGGTGAACGCCCCGCGCACGTCGACGTAGGAGAACCCGGCGGCGCCGGCCCGATCGCTGATCGCGGCGTGCAGCGCGTCGCTGCCGGAGTTGATCGCGGCCCGCTTGGTGTCGCTCAGCCCGACGTTGCAGGAACCCGGCACCTTGTAGATGCGCGGGTAGCCGAGCACCACGACACGCGCACCCGGCGACTTGGACTTGATCGTGGCGTAGACGTTGTTGAGCAGCCCGGGAAGCGTGTTCGCGGCGTAGGCCTTCGCCGTGTTCACCCGGTTGACGCAATCCTGGTCGGAACCGAACGTGCAGGTGGTGATGACGTCGGTGAACCCGGCGTCGTTGCCGCCGACCTGGACCGTGACGAGATTGGTCGCCGACGTCAGGGCGCCGGCCTGGGTGATCACGTCGCCCGTCCGGGCACCGGAACAGGCCACGGACTTGAAGCTCGCCGGGGCCGTCGCCTGCGCGTAGAGGGCCGGGTAGGCGAGCGGACCGCGCTTGCAGCTGCCGGTGCCGCTGTCGTAGCTGCCGGTTCCCAGGCCACTCGCGTACGAGTCGCCCAGCGCGACGTAGTTGACCGCCGCCGCGGTGACCGGGGCCGCGCTCGCGGGGTTGGCGAGGGCGATGACTGCCGCGGCGGCGGTGACGGCCGCGGCGAGGAGGTGAGCAGGACGCATCGAAGACTCCCGAAGGGGCCGCAGGGTTGATGCATTGCGGGTCAATGGTTACCCATGAGTAAGACCTGTGTGAAGTATTGGTCAATAGTCAACAAGTGGGGGGTTGTACCTGCGGAAATTCCACCCATCGGACGACGCGGCGTTGGCGGTGGGGCATGCCGGGTCGGGTTGCCTTGGGGGCGGGCGAAGTGCGCGTGTTCATCGCCGCTGCGCGACGATCCGCGATCGGAGCCACACCGCGCCTCCCCTGAGCCCTACCTGCCCGATTTGGCCCCCGAACGCCATGTGAACGGCTGCTAACCTCCTCCCGTGGCCGATAAACCCTCACGTCGGGACCAGATCCTCAACGCCGCGGCCGAGCTCTTCGCGCGGCACGGCTTCCACGGGGTGGGCATCGACGACATCGGTGCGGCCGTCGGCATCTCCGGGCCCGCGCTCTACCGGCACTTCCGGAGCAAGGACGCGATGCTCGGCGAGATGCTGACGTCCATCTCCGAGCGGCTGCTCGACGGCGGGCAGCGGCGGGTGGACGCGGCGGGGACCGCGGAGGAGGCCCTGCGCGAGCTCGTCGGGTGGCACGTCGACTTCGCGTTGGACGATCCCGCGCTCATCACCGTGCAGGCTCGCAACCTGGCGAACCTGACGGATCCGGACCGGCGCCGGGTGCGGGCCCTGCAGCGGCGGTACGTCGAGGTGTGGGTCGAGACGATTCGCCGGACCGTGGACGGGTTCGACGAGCCGACCGCACGAGCGGCGGCGCACGCGGTGTTCGGGTTGATCAACTCCACGCCGCACAGCGCGCACCTCGACCGGGACCAGATGGCCGCGCTGCTGACTCGCATGGCGCTCGCCTCGCTCACGCCCGCCGTCGTCGCGTCCTGAGGGCGGGCCGGTTCGGCCGAGCGCCGGATGGCGTGCGGCTGACCTGGCGAATTGGCGATGAGCCGAGACCCTTCCGTAACCTTTCCCCGCAATGGGCGCTCGCAAACTCCTCCTCCGGCTCCCGGCCTGGTTCCGGTTCACCGTGATCACGCTCGCGGTGTTCGTCTGCGGGGTGGTCGCCTCCCGTCCCGCCACCGGCGGCAACGGGGTGCCACCCAGTGCCGACGTGATCGCTGCGGCCAACGCCGTCGACGCGTTCGTGTCGCCGTCGCCGACGCACGATCCGCACATCAACCTGCCGTCGGACTTCGCGCGGGAGATGGGGCGCGATCCCAAGACCGTGACGGCCCCCGACGGGACGTTGCGGGTCGTCGACGCCTCCGGTGGGTGCTCCGGGCCCGCGGGCGACACGGAGTGGGACTTCAGCACGGCGTGCCGCGCGCACGACCTCGGGTACGACCTGCTGCGCTACGCCGACCACAAGGGCGACCCGCTCGGGACCGGGGCGCGCAAGGCGCTGGACGACCGGCTGACGACCGACCTGCACGCGCAGTGCCGGATCAACCCGCGCGGCTCCGAGTCGAGCTGCCACGCCGTCGCCGAGACCTACGCGCTCGGGCTGAAGTTCAACTCGTGGCGGCAGCGGTGGGGGCCGCCCGGTCACGAGCCCGTCGTGGCGTGGGCGTTCGGCAGTGCGGTCGTGGTGTTCCTGCTGCTCGCGCGGCTGCACGGGCGCAAGCGGGACGAACTGCCCGCCGCCGAGCCGGTCGAGCAGGACCGGTACGCGACGTTCCTGCGGCTCTTCAGCCTCGCGCTGCTGGTGCTCGGGGAGACGGTCGCGACGCTCGCGCACCTCGAGGACGTCGGCACGCCCTGGTTGTGGGCGTTGCAGGCGGTGCCGTTGTTCTTCTTCGCCGGCGGGCACGCGAACCTGCGCAGCTGGCAGGCGCACGAGGGCGGTTTCGGCTGCTGGGTGTCGAGCCGCACGTCGTGGCTGCTGCGGCCGGTGCTCGCGTTCGTGCTGCTGTGGGTGGTGGTGTTCGCCGGGCTCAACCTGCTCGACGTGGAGGTCGACGCGTACAGCCGGTTGATCACGCACCCGCTGTGGTTCCTCGCGGTCTACCTGCTCGCGGTGGCCGCGACGCCCGCCGCCGCGTGGCTGCACCGGCACCTGCGCCGGACCGCGCCGTTCGTGCTGGTGCTGCTGACGCTGACGGTCGAGGTGGCGCGCACGTCGACGGACTGGAAGACCGGCGGGTACGTGAACCTCGTCGTCGGCGCGCTGCTGATGCAGCAGATCGGGTTCTTCTACGCGGACGGCACGCTGCAGCAGATCTCCCGGCGGGTGCTGGCGGCGCTGGGCGCGATCACGGTGCCCGCGCTGGTGTTCTTCAGCGACTACCCCCGCTCGATGATGGTGCTCGGCGTCGCGCAGGTGTGCCTGGCGCTGCTCGCGCGCGGCCGGGTCACGGCGTGGCTGAACGGCAAGTCGTGGCACGTCGTCGACTTCGCCCGCCGGGCGCCGATGACGGTCTACCTCGCCTACCTCGCCGGGGTCGGCGCGCTGGTCGGGCTGCTCGGTCTCACGCAGGCGCCGATCTGGCTGGTGCTGCTGCTCGTGCCGCTCACGCTGGTGTTCCACCGGTTCGAACGGCGGCTGGTCCGGTTCCCGCGGCTGTCGCACGAGTCGCACCGCACCCGGATCGCGACGGCCGCGGGCGTGGTGTTCGGGATGCTGGGCGTGCTCGGGTTCGTGGTCAGCGGGTTCCTCGGCGACGGCGTGCTGGTGCTGCTGCCGGTCGACCCGCTGCAGAACCTGATCCACCTCCTGCTCGGCTGGTACCTGGTCCACACCGCCCGCACCGGCAGCTGCGACACGCGCCTGCCGTGGCTGCTCACGGCACTGGCGTGCGTACCGCCGATGCTGGCGCTGAACCCCGCTCCGGCGGTGGTGGCGCTGCACGGCGCGGCGATCGGCCTCGCAGTGCTCGCAGCCATCCCCAGGTCACGGCCGCGCACACCGGAAGCCACAGCAGTCGTTGCCACACCCATCCCGGATGATCTGGTGGCTGCTGGAGTCCCGGCAGCGGCCCCCACGCGCTGAGCGCCAGCGTCACGGTGATCAGCGCGCTCTGGTGCGCCAGGAAGATCCCCAGCGCCCGCTTGTTCAGCCACGCCACGGGTTTCGCCGTGCCGAGCCTGGTCAGCACGGGCGCGATCGTGAGCACCAGGCCGATCTGCGCGAACGCCAGCGCGAGCGTCGCGTAGTTCGGCGGGTTGAGGTTCGAGACCGCCTCGCCGGGAATCCCCACGGCCGACACCGGGTAGCCGCCGAACGACGTGAGCAGCGCGTACCCGAGCGCACCGGCCACCAGCAGCGGCGGGCCGGGGATCCGCCGGCGCGCCAGCGCGTACCCGAGCTGCCAGGCCGCCCACCACACCGCGTACGGCACCACCAGCACCAGCAGGACCGGTACGAGCACACCCCACGAGCGCTCGTCCAGCTTGCGCACCACCGGTTTCATCGCCAGCAGCACCAGGTACACCACGAAGAACCACAGCGGGGTCATCACCAGGAACCCGATGTTGTAGGCGGTGCCCTGGTCGACGCCGCGCATCATCAGTCCGAAGAGGACGGCCGCCCACGCCCCCAGCATCAGCGACGTCGGCACGGCGAGCTGCCTCAACCGCACCAGGAACGACGTCCGCGAGTGGGCCGCCGCGTACCCGCCCGCGAAGAAGAACAACCCGAGCGTCTGCAACACCCACGAAACCGGTGTCAGCACAGCCATGTGCTTCAACGGGCTGTCGATGTGCATGCCGGTGGGCGTGTCCACCAGCGCGGTCACCAGCCAGTGCCCGAGCACGACCGTGACGACCGCGACCGCCCGCACGGCGTCGATGAACGGGTTCCTCACCGCTGCTCCCCCGAAGCGATCCGGACGAGCGCGTCCAACGTCCCGGTCCCGCGCTCGTAGTAAGTGTCGTGCTTGCCGCCCTCGAACCGCAGCACGGTCGCGCCGAACGCCTCCGACGCGGGATCGGTGCCGTGCCCCAGGTCGAACAGCCGCACGTGGGGCACGAACCGCATCCAGTCGCCTCCGGACCGCACGGCCCAGACCCGCGCCGACGTCCCGAGCTCCTCGACGGACCCCGCCCGCACGCCGGGGCTGCCGGTGAACACGATGTCCTCGACGTCCAGGTCGCGTGCCGCCAGTGACACGACGACCGAGCCGTAGCTGTGCCCGAAGACGTGGATGCGCGCGGTGGTGTGCAGCGCGCGCACGAACGCGACCAGCTCGGTCGCCCCGGCCCGGGCGAGACCGCCCGTGGCGGCGTCCACGCCGAGCCCCTGCGGCGTCCGGTAGCCGAGCCAGGCGATCACCGCGAGGTCGTCGCGGTGGGCCTGCTCGTACAGGTTGGTCGCCATCCGGCCGATGGTCCGGTCGAACCGGTCGGTGTCCACGTCGGACCCCGGCACCACGACCACCACGTCGCGGGCGGTCGCGAGGTCGCCGACGACCGCGACCCTGCGGGCGACGTCGGCACGCCACTGCGCGATCGACGGCGCGACCGCGGGAACGGCGATCAGCAGCAGGAACAGGAGGGCTCGGCGCATGGACCGAAGCTAGGAGGACCACGCGCCCCGGATCGTCACACCGCGGAGCCGTTCCCGGGCGGCTACCCCGGTACCACGAGCCCGCTCTCGTAGGCCGCGATGACGGCCTGGGCCCGGTCGCGCAGCCCCAGCTTCGTCAGCACGCGGCTCACGTGCGTCTTGACGGTCTGCTCGGCGAGCACGAGGTGCGCGGCGATCTCCAGGTTCGACATGCCCTGCGCGACCAGCACGAGGATCTCGGTCTCGCGCTCGGTCAGCACGCCGAGCTGCGCGGGCCGCACGCGGTCGGTGCGGCGGGCCTTCACGAAGTCCTCGATCAGCCTCTTGGTGATCGACGGCGCGAGCAGCGCCTCCCCGGCGGCCACCACGCGCACGGCGTTGAGCAGCTCGCGGGCGGGCGCGTGCTTGAGCAGGAACCCGCTCGCGCCGGCCTGCAACGCGTCGTAGACGTAGTCGTCGAGGTCGAACGTGGTCAGCACGAGCACTTTGACGTCGTCGGAGCCGTCCAGCAGCAGCCGGGTGGCGGTGAGCCCGTCCATCTCCGGCATGCGGATGTCCATCAGCACGACGTCGGGTCTGACCGTACGTGCCAGCGCGACGCCCTGCACGCCGTTGCCCGCCGACCCGATCACGTCGATGTCGTCCTGGGCGTTCAGCAGCGCGGAGAAGCCCTCGCGCACCATCTCCTGGTCGTCCACCACGACCACCCTGATCACTTGTCCCCCAACGGAATCCTCGCCCTGACCATGAACCCGCCGTCCTCGGTCGACTTCACGGTCAGCGTGCCACCGTGCACCGCGACGCGTTCACGCATCCCCACCAGACCCTGCCCGCTGCCGCCGCCCCTCGACGGCCCGCCGGCGGTGTTGACCACGACGACCTCGAGCACGCCGTCGTTCTCGTGCACGTGGACGGACGCCTTGGAGCCGGGCGCGTGCCTGGTGGCGTTCGTGAGCGCCTCCTGCACGATCCGGTACGCGGTCAGCCCGACGGCCTCCGGGACGTCGTCCACGCCGACCTCGGCCTCGTCCCCCGGCCGCACCAGCTCCGGGATGCGGCTGATGCCGGGCTGCGGCTCGCGTTCCGGCTCCTGGCCGTTCGTCCTGAGCACGCCGAGCAGGCGCTGCATGTCGGTGATGGCTTCCCTGGCGGCCTCGCCGAGCTCCTGGAACTCCTTCTCGGCTTCCTCGTTGAGCCCCTTGATGCGGTAGGGCGCGGTCTCGCACCTCACCACCACCATCGACATGTGGTGCGCCACCACGTCGTGCATCTCCCGCGCGATGCGGGCCCGTTCCTCCAGCGCGGCCTTGGCGTCGCGTTCTTCCTCGAGCTCGCGTTCCGCCCGTCCGCGCGCACCGAGCAGGTAGACCACCGCGGCGATGATGGGCACGAAGAGCGCCATGTCCGCGGCCTGCGGCTCGGAAGCGATGACCAGCGCCATGGTCACCACCGTGACCGCGATGACGATCGCTCGCGAGTAGAACGCCACGACCACGACGAACAGCGGCGCCGCGGTCCAGTACTGGAACGCGGCCGCGCCTTCGCCCACCACGAGGAGGCTCACGGGGAAGAAGGCCGCCGCGGCCAGCCGCCAGGCGTAGAGGGGCGACCAGATCAGCAGCACGTACGCCCCGAGCGTCGTCACGAAGACGACGACCCACCAGCCGTCCGAATCGTCCTGTCGCACGTAGTTGGCGCTCGCGACGACCGCCCAGACGAACGCGTAGATGATCAGCGCGGCGAACGCGGGCAGCCGCAGCCTGCCGAGCGCTCTGGGCAGAACTCGCGTGCGATCGGGACCGAGGACCGTCCGGTACAACGTGCGGAACACCACCCGATGCTAGGTGGATCCGCGTATCCGCACATTGACCTGCGGAGTGACATACCGGGGTACGACTCTGATCAAGATGGGGCATTGCGAATGCGTGACGCCGCGCGGTAGGCAGTACCAGTGAGACCACCACAGGACCCGGATCGCTGGTCGCGGCTGACCGCCGTGGCCGGTGAGGCGCTGGCCGCGGCCAGGGCCGGTGAGGACGCTGTGGCGGTGGACCTCGTGACCGGCTATCTCAGCGGTTCCCCCGAGGGCAACGAGGAGATCCGCGAGCTGGTGCTGCTGCTGTTCGCCGAGTGCAGCAGCATGGTCGGCGCGCTCGGGTCCGGCGGCGCCACGCCGGTCAAGATGCAGGTCTTCGACGAGGAGGGCAACGAGGTCCAGATCGACGACGCGGACCCGCCGGTGCGCACGGCGATCCGCGCGTTGCTGGCGGAGGTGCACGGCGACCAGGACGCGGCCTCGGAGCAGATCGAGATCGCCCTGGCCAACGGGGCACCGCAGGAGCTCGCGACCGTGGTCCTGCAAGCCCTGCGGTGGACCCTGAAGCTGGCCGTGGAGTGCGAGACGCGCGACCTGCCGATCGCGCCTTGGATCACCGCGTCACTGGACGACCAGCCCTGATGTGCAGCAGCGCGTCCGCACCGTCCATGAGGTGCTGGTCCAGCGGGAAGTAGCCCATCTCCGGCTTCGTGTCGGTGCGGCTGGGACCCCGCGGCTTGTCCGCGGTGATGCCCCAGGTCGTGAAACGGCTCTGCAGCTGGCCTTCGAGGGTGGCTTTGTCCGGTTCGCCCAGCCCGAACGAGTCGTTGCGGCCGAGCGTGCCCGCGATGACCGTGTACTGGTCACCGAGGATCGGCGCGACGAGCGCGCCGGCGGAGAACCACTCGATCCGTTCGCCGGCCATCTCCATCGAGCTGTTGGTGCGCTGCAGGTGGGCGTTGTGCGCGAACACGAACGTCGGCCCGCGCGACGCCTCGGCGCGCCGGATCTCCAGCAGGTTGCGGGCCATCACGCCGTCCCGCAGCTGGCACAGGCGGTTCAGGCGCACGCCCAGCGGGTTCGGCTCCGCGCACTCCCGGTGGTAGCGGAGCAGGCTCAGACCGGCCACCAGGTGCGTCTCGGCGCGGTACCAGGCGGGGTCGGTGCTGCGGCGCTCGTGCAGCCGCGCGAGCATGCCCGTGCCGATCTCGCGGAACCTGTGCGCCTCGTCGGACAGCCCCGGCGACCGGGTGAGGTCCATGACGGCCTCGGTGCGGCTCCACTTCTCGTCGTCGGTCGAGAGGTCGACGTCCTCGCCGAGGTAGTCGCGGGCGTGTTCGAGGTAGGGACGCGGGCTGGGCGCGCTGACGGTCTCGGTCTGGAAGTCGAAGCCGTGGAACGCCAGGCGGTCGTGCGCCGGTTTGTCCTCGTTGTACTCGCGCATCCACTGGACCAGCTCGCGGTTGGCGGGCCACTGGCCGAACGAGTGGGAGAAGCCGTCCTTCATGACGGTGTCGAGGTCTCCGGGGCCGCCCTGGACGTGGTCGTCGACCAGCAGGCCCCTGATCCGGCAGGTCTCCAGCGCGATGGACCGGTAGCCGAGGCCGGCCAGCTGCTCGAACAGCTCGTTGCGGACCCAGGTGTGGGCGTGCTCCAGGTGGGTCGGCTCGCCGAACGCCAGCAGCTCGGTGAAGGGGGTGATGAACTCGCGGATGTCCTGGCTCATGTGGCTCAACCGTAACATTGAAAGCTCCGTTGAGACTTTCCCGCGATAACTGCTGCCGAGGGCGGCTAAAGTTTCAACCGTGCGTCCCTCCGACCTCGCTCACGAGCACGGCCTCTCCACCCAGGCCGTGCGCAACTACGAGCAGTCGGGGTTCCTCCCGCCCGCCGAACGCACCCCGTCCGGCTACCGCGTCTACACCGAGGTCCACGCCGCCGCATTGCGCGCGTTCCTCGCGTTGATCCCGGCGTTCGGGCACGCGCGGGCCGGCCAGATCATGAACGCGGTCCACGCCGACGACCTGGACGGCGTGCTGCTGGCCGTGGACCGCGGCCACGAGCAGTTGCTGCGCGACCGCGAGACCCTCGGCTCGGTCAGCCGCGCCGTGGCGGACCTGACCGACTTCGAGCCCGTGCCGGAACCGCGCACGATCGGCGAGCTGGCCCGGCGCCTCGGCGTCACCCCGGCGACGCTGCGCGCGTGGGAGGAGGCCGGTGTCCTCACGCCCGCCCGCGAGCCCACCGGGTACCGCGTGTACCTGGCCGAGGACGTCCGCGACGCCGAGCTGGCGCACCTGCTGCGGCGCGGCGGCTACCCGCTGGCGCGCATCGCCCTGGTGGTCGAGCAGGTCCGCACGGCGGGCGGCACGGAGACGCTGGGCAGCGCGCTGGCGGACTGGCACCGCCGCCTGACCGCGCGGGGCCTCGCGATGCTCCGGGCCTCCGCGCGGCTCAACGACTACCTGAGTGCGCGGGCACCAGCTCCGTGACGAGCGCGCCGACCTGCTCGCTCTCGATCAGGAACGCGTCGTGCCCGTGCGGCGACTCGATCACCCGCAGCCCGTCCGCCCCGGAGATGCCCGCGGCCAGTTCCCGTTGCTGCGCCAGCGGGTACAGCCGGTCGGAGTCGACCCCGGCGACGATCGTGCGGGCCTTCACCCGCGCCAGCGCCGCCTCGATGCCGCCACGCCCGCGTCCGACGTCGTGCGAGTTCATCGCCTCGCTCAGCGTCACGTAGCTCTCCGCGTCGAACCGGCGGGAGAGCTTCGCCGCGTGGTGGTCCAAATAGGACTCGACCTCGAACCGCCCGTCCTCGCGGACCCGCCGGCCGAAGCGCGCCTGCAGCTCCTGCTCGCTGCGGTAGCTCAGGTGCGCGATCCGGCGCGCGATCCCCAGTCCCGCCACGGGATCGGCCCTGATCGCGTGCACCTGCGCCGACGCGAGCCCGATCTGCTCGGCCGACGCGGCGGCCGTGGTCGCCAGCAACAGCAACGACTCCACGCGGTCCGGCTCGCCGACGGCCCACTCGACGGCCCTCATGCCGCCCATCGACCCGCCGAGCACCGCGGCCCACCGCGAGATGCCGAGGAAGTCGGCGAGGAGGACCTCGGCGGCGACCTGGTCGCGGATGGTGATCGCGGGGAAACCGGGGAGCTGCCAGGGCCCGGTGCTGCCCTGGCAGCCGCCCAGCACGTTCGGCGCCACCACGAAGAACCCGTCGAGCGGCCGGCCGGGCCCGATCAACGGCTCCCACCAGCCCGGCGTCGGGTGGCCCGGCTCCACGCCCCCGGCGACGTGGCTGTCACCGGTGAGGGCGTGGAGCACGAGCACCGCGTTGGAGGCCTTGGCGTTCAAGGTCCCCCACGTCTCGTACGCGAGCTGGAACCCCGGCAGTCCCGCGAAGGGCTCGGCGTGGCGGAACCACTTCCGCCGCCCGTCCGGGTCGCCGAACCTCCAGCCGCCCACTACAGCGCCGACTTGGCCGCGGTGAAGCCCGCCTCCAGGTCGGCCTTGAGGTCCTCGACGCCCTCCAGCCCGACCGACAGCCGCACCAGGCCGGGCGAGACGCCCGTGACGAGCTGCTCCTCGGGCGTGAGCTGGCTGTGCGTGGTCGAGGCGGGGTGCACGATCAACGACCGCACGTCGCCGATGTTCACGAGCTGGCTGAACAGGCTGGTCCCGTCGACGAACGCCCGTCCGGCGTCGACCCCGCCGCGCAGCTCGAAGCTGACGACCGCGCCCGCGCCCTTGGGCAGGTACTTCTGCGCGTTGGTGTGGAACGGCGACGACGGCAGGCCCGCGTAGTGGACCTTCTCCACCTCGTCCCGCGCCTCCAGCCACTCGGCGAGCGCCTGAGCGTTCTGCACGTGCCGCTCGATCCGCAGCGACAGCGTCTCGATGCCTTGGATGATCAGGAAGCTGGTCAGCGGTGCGATGGCCGCACCCGTGTCCCGCAGCCCCTGCACGCGCAGCTTGGCGGCGAACGCCCCGTGCCCGAGCACCGGCCAGTACCGCAGGCCGTTGTAGCTGGGGTCCGGCTCGTGGAAGTCGGGGAACTTCTCGGCCCCGTACTCGAACTTGCCGCCGTCCACGACCACGCCGGCGATCGCCGTGCCGTGCCCGCCGAGGTACTTGGTGGCGGAGTGGACCACGATGTCGGCGCCGTGCTCCAACGGCCGCAACAGGTACGGCGTGGGCACCGTGTTGTCCACGACCAGCGGCACGTCGTTGGCGTGCGCGACCCCGGCCACACCCTCGATGTCGAGCACGTGGCTGCGCGGGTTCGCCAGCGTCTCGGCGAAGAACAGCTTGGTGTTGGGCCGCACCGCCGCCTGCCACGCGTCGAGGTCGTCCGGATCGTCCACGAAGGACACCTCGATGCCGAGCTTGGGCAACGTGTAGTGGAACAGGTTGTACGTGCCGCCGTACAGGGAGGCGCTGGACACGAAGTGGTCCCCGCTCCGCGCGAGGTTGAGGATCGCCGCCGTCCCGGCGGCCGACCCGGACGCGAACGCGACGGCCGCCACACCGCCCTCGAGCGCGGCGACCCGCTGCTCGAGCACGTCCTGCGTGGGGTTGTTGATGCGCGTGTAGATGTTCCCGGGCTCGGCCAGCGAGAAGAGGTCCGCGCCGTGCTGCGTGTCGCGGAAGACGTAGGAGGTGGTCTGGTAGATCGGCGTGGCACGGGCACCGGTGGCGGGGTCGGGCGCGGCGCCGGCGTGGATCTGGGCAGTCTCGAAGGACCAGGACATGGCTGTGCTCCAGGTGGTGCGGTGAGGTGGGCTCGAGATCAACGGGAGCGGCGACAGGCCATGCTGGTGACGCGCACGAGGTCCACGTGGCGTCGGCGAACCAGCGGCATGGTCATGGTCACACAAGGTAGGGGGCCATCCGGCCTCATGGACACCCCGTCCACCAGGTGAGAACGCTTAGGCTGATCGCATGCGCACAGCTCTGGTCGGCTACGGACTGGGAGGGGCGGCCTTCCACGCCCCGTTCATCGCGACCACCCCGGGCCTGGAACTCTCCGCCGTGGTCACCGCGAACCCGAAGCGCAGGGCAGAGGTGAGCGCCCGCTACCCGGACACGACCCTGCTGTCCACTCTGGACGAGGTGTGGGCGGGCGACTTCGAGCTGGTCGTCGTCACCACCCCGAACCGCTTCCACGCGACCCACGCCCGCCAGGTCCTGGAACACGGCCTGAACGTCGTGGTCGACAAGCCCTTCGCGGGCTCGGCGGCGGAGGCGAGGGCCCTGGCCTCCATCGCCTACTCGAGGAACCTGCTCCTGGCCCCGTTCCACAACCGCCGCTGGGACGGCGACTTCCTGACCGTTCAGAAGCTCCTGGCGCAGAACACCCTGGGCGCGGTCCACCGCTTCGAGTCGAGGTTCGAGCGCTACCGCCCCGAGATCAAGGAGTCCTGGAAGGAGTCCGGCGACCCGAAGGACCTGGGCAGCATCCTCTACGACCTGGGCACCCACCTGATCGACCAGTCGGTGGCCCTCTTCGGCCGCCCGAGGTCGGTCCACGCGGAAATCGCCACGGTCCGGCCCACCGCGAGGGCGGACGACGACGTCTTCGTGTCCCTCACCCACGACAACGGCGTCCGCTCCCACCTGTGGATGAGCGCCCTGGCAGCGGACCTGGGCCCGCGCTTCCGGGTGCTGGGCCACGACGCCGCCTACGTGAAGCACGGCATGGACCCCCAGGAAGAGCGCCTGAAGGCGGGCGAGACCCCGGCGGGCCCGGGCTGGGGCGAGGAGCCGGAAGAGGCCTGGGGCACGGTGAACGGCACCCCTCACAGGACAGAACCGGGTGCCTACCAGGACTTCTACGAGGCAGTGGCGGCGGGCAGAGCCCCGGTACCGCCACAGGACGCGGTGACGGGCCTGGAAATCATCGAGGCGGCAAGGCAATCGGCGGCCACGGGCGGCGCAGTCCGGCTGTGACGGCGACACTGCGGCTTCGCCGCAGAGGGTTCCGGGACAGCGCACTCAAGGACGGACCAACGGCGGGTACAACGTCCGAGCCGGCCCACGCCGGAACAGCGCGGCCGGTCGCCCCCCGTCCCGGCGGGTCGTCTCCCCGGTGGCGACCAGCAACCCGGAGACCCCGGTGACCTTCCGGTGGAAGTTGCGGGGGTCCAGGGAGACCCCCCAGACGATCTCGTAAACCCTCCGCAACTCGGCCACGGTGAACTCGGCGGCACAGAACTCGGCCCCCAGCGACGTGTACTCCAGCTTGGCCCGAGCCCGCTCCACCCCGTCCGCGAGGATCCGGGAGTGGTCGAAGGCCAGCGAGGACACCTCCGCCACCGGCACCCACGCGGCCGAAGCCGCGTCGGTCCCGGCCACCGGCACCGGCAGGTCGGCGGCCAGCGCCAGGTGGGCCACCGAGACCACCCGCATCCGGGGGTCCCGGGCGGGCTCTCCGTAGGTCCCGAGCTGTTCCAGGAACAACCCGGACACCCCGGTCTCCTCGCGCAACTCCCGGACGGCGGCGGCGTCCACGGACTCCGCGACCTGGACGAACCCGCCGGGCAACGCCCACCGCCCGGCGAACGGCTCCTCCCCCCGCCGGACCAGCAGCGCGCACAGGGCGTCGTCCCGCACCGTCAGCACCACCAGGTCGACGGTGACCGCGAAAGGAGGGAAATCACTGGGCGAGTACACCACCGGAGCATAGTGTTATCGTCAGAGTGACGACAACCGAGGAGTGGTCATGGCAGACATCAGCAGGTACCCCGGGCTCCGCCACCTGAGGGGCACCCCCACCGTCCACGTCCGGCACGTCAGGAAGGGCGAGCTGGTCCACGAGGGCACGGGTCAGAGCTTCTGGTTCCGGCCCAGATCAGCGGTGCTGAGCGAGGTCCCGGTGGACGACCGGGAGCTCCCGATGCTGTTCCACGCCAGGACCCACGACTACCAGGACGTCACGGTCCAGCTGACGGTCACCTACCGCTGCACCGACCCGGAGACGGCGACCAGCCGCATCGACTTCTCGATCGACCCCGACACCGGCACGTGGCGCCAGGACCCGTTGAGCCAGATCGCCACCACGCTCACCGAGAGCACCCAGCAGCACGCCCTGAAGATCCTCGCCACGGTCGACCTGGACCAGGCGATCCGGACCGGCGTGGAGCGGGTCAAGACCGCCGTGCAGACGAACCTGCGGGCGGACCACATCGGCATGGAGATCATCGACGTCCGCGTCGTCGCCATCCGCCCCGACGCCGACCTGGAGAAGGCGCTCCAGACGACGATCCGCGAACGCGTCCAGCAGGAGGCCGACAAGGCCACCTACGAGCGCCGGGCCATCGCGGTGGAACGCGAACGCGCGATCAGCGAGAACGAGCTG
This sequence comes from Lentzea sp. NPDC060358, assembly GCF_042725365.1. Taxonomy (NCBI): domain Bacteria; kingdom Bacillati; phylum Actinomycetota; class Actinomycetes; order Pseudonocardiales; family Pseudonocardiaceae; genus Lentzea; species Lentzea sp. NPDC060358. Next base: position 31,223 of record NZ_JBHXCW010000055.1, read on the forward strand.
AAGAACCAGATCGAGCTCGCCAAGCGCGAGGAGCAGCTGGTCGTCCAGCGCGGCGCCAACGCCCTCAGGCAGGCCGAGGACGACGCCAGGACCGCGAAGATCGCCACCGAGGCGAAGGCCGAGGGCGTCCAGCGGCTCGCCGAGGCCGAGGCCGCCGGCGAGAGGGCCCGGCTCGACGCCTACCAGGACGTCCCGCGGGAGACCCTCTACGCGTTGGCCGCCAAGGAACTGGCGGGCAACCTCCCGGAGATCGGCAGCATCACGCTGACCCCCGACCTCGTCCAGCCGATCCTGAACAGGCTCGCCCGATGAGTCTGGCCCCCAGAATCGTGCTGGTGAACCGGCGCACCGAGCTGACAGAGTTGCTGGCGAGGCACGGGACGAGAGGGCAGGTCGAGTTCTTCCTCAAGTCCCGCAACCGAACCCTGGACGAGGTGGTGGACCGTGACCAACAGACCCGAGCAGCGCTGGGAGAGGTCGGCGCCGCGATCCCGCTGGACTGGCGCCGCGGCGTGGTCGAGAGGGAAGACCTGTCGCGGTTCCTGTTCGCGCCCGAAGACGTAGTCGTCGTCGTCGGCCAGGACGGCCTGGTGGCCAACGTCGCCAAGTACCTGGACGGCCAGCCGGTGATCGGCATCAACCCGGACCGGGGTGTGCTGGCGAAGCACGCCCCGTCCGACGCGGCCGAGCTCCTGCACCGGACCGGGGACACCGAGGACCGCACGATGGTCGAGGCGCGGTCCGACGACGGCCAGACCCTGCTGGCCCTCAACGAGATCTACGTCGGCCACCCGAGTCACCAGACGAGCCGCTACCGCGTCCTGGGCGAGCGCCAGGCGTCGTCCGGCGTCCTCGTCGGCACCGGCACGGGCGCGACCGGCTGGTGCAGCTCGGCCCACCGCGAACGGCGGAGCCGGATCCGGCTCCCCGAACCGACCGAGCGCCGGCTCGCCTGGTTCGTCCGGGAGGCGTGGCCGTCGCCGAGCACCGGCACCGCCCGCACCGAGGGCGAGATCACCGGCGAGGAGCTCACCGTCGACGTCGAGTCCGACGGGCTGGTGGCGTTCGGCGACGGCATCGAGAGCGACGCGCTACGCCTGGGCTGGGGCCAGCGGCTGACCGTCGGACTCGCCGCCCGCCGGCTCCGCCTCGTGCGCTGAGCCGATCGCGAGCAGGCAGACCCCGGACAGCACGGCACCCGCGATCAGGTACAGCGCGATCGCCCAGGTTCCGGTGCGCAGCAACGACTGCGCGAGCAGCGGCGCGAGCCCGCCGCCGAGCACGGCGCCGAGCTGGAAGCTCAACGCCACCCCGCTGTAGCGCACGCGGGTCCGGAAGAGCTCGGCGAAGTACGCGGCCGACGGGCCGAACAGCGCCGCCGAGCCCACGAACCCCAGCACCAGCGCGAACGTGAACCAGCCGGAGTCCGTCAGCCAGAAGAGCGGGAACGCGAACGCCGTCTGGAAGATCGCGCCGCCGAACATCACCGGGAACCGCCCGACGCGGTCCGAGAGCAGCCCGAACGCGGGCACCGCGACGACCTGCGCCACCGCCCCGGCGGTGATCGCCACCAGGAGACCGTCCGCGGGGATCGCCAGCTCCGTCCGCCCGTAGCCGATCATGAACACGCTCAGCACGTAGATGAAGATCGTGAAGCCGAGGTTCACGCCGGCGCCCAGCAGCACCACCCGCCACCGGTCGCGCAGCACCTCGGCGATCGGCAGCCGCGCCTTCCCGGCCCGGGCGAACCGCGGCGACTCCGCGACGCGCAACCGGATGTAGAGCCCGATGCCGACCAGCACGACCGAGAACAGGAACGGCAACCGCCAGCCCCACGACAGGAAGTCCCGCTCGCCGGTGGCGCGCGACGACAGGTACATCGCGAGGTTCGCCAGCACGAGACCGACCGGCGACCCGATGAACACCCAGCTGCCGTACCAGCCCCACCGGCCCGGTGGCGCGTGCTCGACCGCCATCAGCGACGCGCCGCTCTGCTCGCCGCCCATGAAGAAGCCCTGCACGACCCGCAGCAGCACGAGCAGCACCGGCGCGAGGATCCCGACCTGCGCGTAGGTGGGCAACAGCCCGATCGTCGCCGTCGACACGCCCGTGACCGAGAGGGTGACCACGAGCATCGCCCGCCGGCCGATCCGGTCGCCGAGGTGGCCGATCACCGCGCCGCCCAGCGGCCGGGCGAGGAAGCCCGCGCCGAACGTGGCGAACGCGAGCAGCACGCCGACGCGCGAGTCGAACTGCGGGAAGAAGATCTTGTCGAACACGAGCGCCGAGGCCGTGCCGTAGAGCAGGAAGTCGTACAGCTCGATCGAGTTGCCGACCGCCGACGCCGCCGCGACCTTCCGGACCCCCGTCATCGTTCCAGCCTGGTAGAGGGATTGACACCGCGCAATGCCCCGGTCACTCTTCGTCCTACGTTCCTACTGCTCAGTAACGAGGTAGCAATGACGCGCCGAGTCACTGTCGTTTCCCTGCTCACAGCCATGATCGCGGCCCTGCTGGCGCTACCCGCGAGCGCTGCCCCGCGGTACCGGAACTACGTCTCGCTCGGAGATTCGTTCGTGTCCGGGCCGTTCATCCCACTGCAACGGCTCGACCCGTTGAGCTGCTTCAAGTCCACGCAGAACTACCCGTCGGTGCTCGCGAAGCGGCTCGGGGTCGCGACCTTCACCGACATCTCCTGCGGTGGCGCGCAGACGAAGGACATGGCGGGCGTGCAGAGCGGCTTCCCCGGCCAGTCCGCGCCGCAGTTCTCCGCGCTGAAGGCCGACACGGACCTCGTGACGATCTCCATCGGCGGCAACGACATCGGCTTCACCGACATCCTCCTGAACTGCGCCGGCAAGAGCGTCTCCGACCCGGTCGGCGCTCCCTGCCGGGCGAGCTACGGCGACTCGCTCGCCCAGCGCGTCGCCGCCACCGGCCAGAAGGTCGCCGAGGTGCTCGACGGCATCAAGCAGCGCTCGCCCAAGGCCAAGATCGTCGTGGTGGGCTACCTGCGCATCCTGCCGCCCTCGGGCGGGTGCTGGCCGGTCGTGCCGATCTCGCGCGGCGACGTGCCGTACCTCGACGGCGTGCAGCAGCAGCTCAACGGAATGCTCGGCGCCCGGGCCAGTGCCGCCGGTGCCACGTTCGTGAACCCGTACGACATCAGCCTCGGCCGCGACACGTGCGCGGCGCCGTGGGACAAGTGGGTCGAGGGCATCATCCCGACGAGCCCCGCGTTCCCGGTCCACCCGAACGTGAAGGGCATGGCCGCGGTGGGCAACCAGGTCGCCGCGGCGCTCGCGACGGCGTCCGCGGGCATCTAGTTGCACGCCGTGATCATGGATCACACGATCCGGTGTTACCGCTGAGTTGAATGGAAGTTCGGGTCCTCGCCGCGCCAGAGTGGTGGCATGGCAAGGACCCGACTTCTTTTTGCCTGTCTCGCGCTCGCCGCACCGCTCTTCCCCGCGACCGCCCAGGCAGCGTCACTCCCGGCAGCCTCCCTCGTCCCCGAGTCCGGGCTGGTGCTCTCGCTGCAGCCCCGGATGGGAGTGCTCAGCACCACCCAGCTGACCTGCGAGCCCGCCGGCGGCACGCACCGCCACGCGCAGCAGGCGTGCGACCTGCTCATGCCCGTGCAGGGCGACTTCCGCAGGCTGGGCGCCACCAACGCGATGTGCACGATGGAGCTGAACCCGACCAAGGCGACGCTGCGCGGCAAGTGGCGCACCAAGCGGATCGACTTCCAGCAGGTCTACCCGAACCCGTGCGCCGTGCGCGCGCACACCGGCGAGGTCTTCGACTTCTAGTCGCCCAGTGCCGCGTCACCGGTGTTCCAGCACACCGCCGTCGTGCTGGAACACCGGTGGCGTTCCGAGGTGAACTCTTCGGGAAGTGCCTCCAGGCCCTCAGCTCCACCGGCTCTGGAACTGGCGGCGGTAGACCGACACGTCGTCGCGCCACACGCCGAAGTGGTCCGGTGCGGACTGGACGATCGTCATCTCGTCGAGGCTGCCGAGGATCCGCCACGCCCGCGCAACCGCTTGCGCGCCCGCGTAGGCGATCGTGCAGAACCGGCGGGGTTCGACGACGGTGCGCACGCGGTCGACGGCGCCGACGCTCATCGGGGTGTCCTGCCAGAGGTCCAGCGCGTACCCGGTGCGGATGGGATCGCCGGAGCCGAGCACGCCCTCGATGCTCACGACCAGGCGATCTCCTTCGAGACGCAGGTCGTAGTGCCCGCTCCGGGGCGGGGTGCCGCCGGTGTACGCCGAGCGCGCCGGATCGAGCACCCAGTGGCCGAGGAACGGCACGAGGTCGTCACCCATGTGTGTCTCCTTCGCGGAACCTGCGCCACTGGCGGATTGTCCGGCGCATCGACGTGTACGACCATCACCCGATGAGTTATGAGACGGGCGTTCGGTGGAAGTGGATACCGGCCGTCGTGCTCGGCTTCGTGCTGCTGAGCTGGATCGTGTTCGAGGCCCTCGACCTCATCGACTTCGAGGGGGTGGTGACGTGGGTGCGCGGCATCGACCCCCTGTGGGCTGCTGCGGCGATCTTCGCGCTGCTCGTCGTGGACGTGCTGCTGCCCGTGCCGTCGACCCCGCTGATCGTGCTGGCGGGAACGGCGCTGGGCCTGCCCTTCGGGCTGGCACTCGCGGTCGTCGGGTCCCTGGGCTCCTCCGCCGCAGGGTACGCCCTGGGCCGGTTCGCGGGCCCGGTCCTGGTGCGCCGGGTCGTCACCATCGAGGAGCTGACCGAGATGCGGCGCTGGGGCCGTCAGTTCGGTCCGTGGTTCTTCGGCGTCGCCCGCGGGATCCCGATGATGGCGGAGACGGTGTCGGTGTCGGCGGGCGTGTCCAGGGTGTCGTTCCGCAAGTTCATGTTCTTCACCCTCCTCGGCACCATCCCGATCTGCGCCGCCTACGTGTTCGCGGGGTCGCAGGCCGACACGGTCGAACAGATCGTGATGATCAGCGCCGTCGGTTTCCTGCTGACCGTCGGGCTGTTCTACCTCCTGCGCCGGCTCGTGAAGACCGCACCGTAGAAAAATCGCTGGCGCGGCGTGGTTGTATGAATGTGCGCCCGGTGCGCAGCGGAGGGTTACTTCCGGTGAAAAACAGGTTCGATTCCTGAGGCCGGCGAGAGCCGGTTTCGCCCACCTCGGTGGGCAGTCACCTTCCGCGACCTGAACTCGGGCGCCCACAACTCCACCCCGGTCGGAAAAATCGCTGGCCAGGCGTGGTTCGATAGAAATCGCACCCGGTGCGAAGCCAACGGTTACTTCGTTTCCACAACGCACATGTCCCGTTGGCGCGGTGATCTCGGGAGCGCACAACTCCACACGTGTCCGGTGCGCAGCAGAGGGTTACTTCCACTGTAATGGGCGGGTTGCGGGTTCGAGTCCCGCCAGACGGGAAACCGGCTGTAGCTCAAACGGCAGAGCAGCTGCGTACCTTCCGCGACCTTTGATCTCGGACACGTGCGGAGTTCGTGGGCTCCCCTTTCTTTTGCTTCGAGGGGGAAAGAGCCGATGGCGAAGTTCAACATCTTCCGCGCACGTCCGGCGGGCACCAGCCCGGTCGCCACGGCGGCGGAACCGTCCGGTCGCACGCACGAGGGCGGCGACGGCTTCGCGCGCGACGCGAAGTCCGAGCTGTTCCTGCTCGCCGTGTCGAACATGGGCGGCGAGGACACCTTCTACGAGTCCGCGGGCCGCCGCGACACCCGGTTCGCCCAGCTCGTCCACACGACGGCGCTGGCGGATCCGGAGTGGACCGCGCGCCTGCTCCAGTGGCTGCGCAGCGAGGCGAACATGCGCACGGCGTCGCTGGTCGGCGCCGCGGAGTTCGTCCTCGCGCGACTCGTGGAGTCCTCGGCCGCGGGCGTCACGAACAGGGCGGTCGTCGACTCCGTGCTCCAGCGCGCGGACGAGCCGGGCGAGCTGCTCGCCTACTGGACGGCCCAGAACGGCCGGCGCGTGCCGAAGCCGGTCAAGCGCGGCATCGCCGACGCGGTCCGCCGCCTCTACGACGAGCGCGCCGTCCTGAAGTGGGACAGCGACGCCCGCGGCTTCCGCATGGCCGACGTCCTGAACCTCGCCCACCCCTCGCCCGCCGCCCCGTGGCAGGGCGCGCTGTTCCAGCACGTGCTGGACCGGCGCCGCTCCGCCGACGCGGCGGTCCCGTCGGACCTGCGCGTGCTCACGGCCCGCCGTGAGCTCATGTCGTGGCCGGTCGAGGAGCGCCGTGCGCTGTTCTCGCGTCCGGACGCGGCGCAGGTGCTGCGCTCGGCCGGGATGACGTGGGAGGCGGTGGCCGGCTGGCTGCAGGGTCCGCTCACCCGCGAGGTGTGGGAGGCGCTGGCGCCGTCCATGGGCTACATGGCGCTCCTGCGCAACCTCAGGAACTTCGACCAGGCCGGCCTGTCCGACGAGGCGGCGGCGGAGGTCGCGGCCCGGCTGGCCGACCCCGGCCAGGTCGCCCGCTCGCGGCAGTTCCCGTTCCGCTTCCTGTCCGCCTACGAGGCGGCGCCGAGCCTGCGCTGGGGCCACGCCCTGGAGCAGGCGCTCCAGGCGTCGCTGCGCACCCTGCCCGCGCTGCCGGGCCGGTCGCTCGTGCTGATCGACACCTCGGGGTCGATGACGAGCACGACGATCTCGGCGCGCTCGAAGGTCACCCCGGCCAAGGCCGCGGCGGTCTTCGGCGTGGCGCTGGGCGCGAAGGGCGAGCAGGTGGACGTGCACGGCTTCGCGACGGGCGTGTTCCGCCACGACGTGCCGCGCGGCGCGTCGGTCGTCCGCGAGGTCGACCGGTTCGTCCGGCGGATCGGCGAGGTCGGGCACGGCACCGACATCGCCGGGTCGCTGCGGCGCACGTACCGGGGTCACGACCGCGTGTTCGTCATCTCGGACATGCAGACCGTGAGCACCGGGGACGGCCGGGGCGTCGACGCGGTCGTGCCGCGGCACGTGCCGGTGTACGGGTTCAACCTGAACGGGTACCAGAGGGCCGCGTTCGCGACCGGCAAGGCCAACCGGCACGAGTTCGGCGGTCTGACCGACGCGACCTTCAGGGCGGTCCCCCTGCTCGAGGCCGGCCGGAACGCCGACTGGCCGTTCTGAGCGGCGAGGGTTCTCCGCTGACGCGG
>NZ_JBHXCW010000056.1:0-38113 GCF_042725365.1 Lentzea sp. NPDC060358
GGTCAGACCAGTGGCGCGAAGAAGAACGTGTCGCGACGGGCGAAGTGGCCGTCCACCGTGAACTCGAAGAAGTCGGAGAACCTCAGGTCGACGTTGCGCCCGTCGTGCAGGACCCCTGCGAACGTCCCGTAGACCGCGACCTCCTCCGTGCCCTCCACGACCTTCTCGACGGTGTGGCGGCCCTCGCGGATCACGCGGGCGCCGCCGTAGAAGGCGCTCATCTCCTGGTGGCCGACCATCGGCGCGTAGCCGGGGCGGCGGTAGGTGGCGTCCGGGCTGAACATGGAGACCAGGCCGGCCACGTCGCCCGCGTCGACGAGCTCGTAGTAGCGGTGGACGGAGGTGACGTGGGTGGTCTGCAGCGTGCTGGTCATGTCAGGACTCCTCGCGTGCGAACTGGGTGGACAGGACGGCGCCGATGGACGCCAGGGGCCGGCGGCCGGTCAGGCCGCCGTGGGTGCTGTCGATGCGGTGGACCTCGACGCGGCCCGTGAAGTGCGGCAGCCACGAGGAAGGTGTGGGATCGGACGGGGCTTTGCCCTGCGTGGCCTCGAAGACGAGCGCGTCGGCGGCCAGAACCGAAGGGCGGTAACGGTTGTGCAGGGTCACGTTGGACGCGAACACCTCGGGCAGCGCGGCCTCGCCGAAGCCCGCGAGCGGACCGGCGTGCGCCCGGACGGCCTCGTCGAACTCGGCGCGGGAGCGGACCGGCCGGCCGAGCTCGTAGCCGAGCGACTCCAGCAGCGCGGTGAGCAGCTCGGGGTCGTCGGGTGACACCGGCGCGTGCTCCTCCGTCTCGGGGTAGCCGTCCAGCAGCGCCAGCAGGCCGACCTCGGACGGGTGCAGCAGCTGTGCGATCGCGTGCACGACGACCGCGCCGAACGACCAGCCGAGCAGGTGGTACGGGCCCTCCGGCTGGACCGACCGGATCCGGCCGAGGTAGTCGGCGGCCATCTCCTCGACGGTGCCGGGCATCGACGCCGGGTCGGTGAGACCGCGCGCCTGCAGCGCGTACACCGGCCGGCGCGGGTCGACGTGCGGCAGCAGCCCGAAGTACTCCCAGCCGATGCCCGCGCCGGGGTGGACGCAGAACACCGGGGCCAGGTCGCCGCCGGTGCGCAACGGGATCAGCACGTCGAGCGGGTCGCCGGCGACCGACGTGCCGAGCCGTTCGGCCAGTGCCGCGGGCGTCGGCGCGTCGAACAGCAGGCGCAGCTCCGGGCGCACGCCCAGTTCCGCGCGGATCCGCGACACGAGCTTCGCCGCCAGCAGCGAGTGCCCGCCGAGGTCGAAGAACCCGTCGTCCGGGCCCACTGGACGGCTCAGCACCTCGGCGAACAACGCGCAGAGCGTCGCCTCCAGCGGCGTCGCGGGAGGACGTTGCGCGGCGGCCACGACCTCCGGTGCCGGGAGCGCCCGGCGGTCGAGTTTGCCGTTGGGGGTCAACGGCAGCGCGGGCAGCACCACGAACGCGCCGGGCACCATGTACCGGGGCAGGAACTCGCCGAGCGCCCGCCGCACCGCCGCCGGGTCGATGCCGTCCGGCGCGACGAGGTAGCCGACGAGCCGGTCGTCGCGCACGACCACCGCCGCCTGCCCGATCTCCGGCAGCCCGCACAGCGCCGCCTCGACCTCCCCGGTCTCGATCCGCAGGCCGCGCAGCTGCACCTGCTGGTCGGACCGCCCGTGGAACGCGAGCCGCCCGTCCGGCAGCCACCGGACCAGGTCGCCGGTGCGGTACATCCGGCCGCCCTCGGGACAGGCGACGAACCGGGTCGCGGTCAGGCCGGGCATGCCGAGGTAGCCGCGTGCCACACCGGCGCCCGCCACGTACAGCTCGCCGACCACACCGGGTGCGACGGGGCACAGGTGCTCGTCCAGCACGTACGCCCGGTAGTTGTCGATCGGGGTGCCGATCGGTGGCAGGTCGGTGTCGTCGCCGGGCGACACCAGGTCGCACGTCGAGTTCACCGTGCACTCGGTGGGGCCGTAGGTGTTGTACAGCTCGAACGGCATGCCCTCCGGCGGACGGCGGCGCAGCACGTCCCCGCCGGTGTGCAGGACGCGCACCGACGATGCGGCGAGCGCCGGTTCGTCGAGCATCGCCTCCAGGCGCGGGGTGGCGAGCGAGGACACCGTGATCCGGCTGTCCGCGATCCACTGCGCCAGCGCCTCGGTGTCCTCCACGACGAGCGGCGACGGCAGGTGCAGCGCCGCACCGGCCACGAGCGTCGGCCAGATCTCGGCCACCGCCGCGTCGAAGCCCTGCGCGGACAGGTGGCTCGACCGGTCGGACGGCACGAGGCCGAGCGCGGGCACCAGCCAGGCGGTCTGGGCGGTGAAGGCGCGGTGCTCCACCACGACTCCCTTGGGACGGCCCGTGGAACCGGAGGTGTAGATGACGTACGCGGCGTCCCGCGGGTCGGCCGGCACGTCCGGCGCGGTCGCCGGGAAGTCGCCGATCTCGCCGTCCAGGACCACCTTCGCCGCGTCGCTCGACGCCACCAGGTGCGCCAGCGCCGGCTGCGTCACCACCACCGGCGCCTGCGCGTCGGCCAGCAGGTGCACGAGCCGCTCCGCCGGGTAGGTGGGGTCGATCGGCAGGTAGGCCGCACCGGTCCTGAGCACCGCCAGCAACGCCACGATGCTGCTCGTGTCCCGGTCGGTGCAGACGCCGACGACGGTCTCGCGGCGCGCGCCCAGTGCGATCAGCCGGTGGGCGAGCCGGTTGGCCCGCTCGTCCAGCTGCCGGTAGGTGAGCGCGCCGTCGTGGGCGACGACCGCGAGCGCGTCCGGCGTCCGCGCGGCCACCTCGGCGACCAGGGTGTGCACCGGCCGGTCGAGGTCGTGGGCGACCTCCGTGTCGTTCCACTGCCGCAGCACGGTTTCGCGTTCCGCTGCGGTCAGCACGTCGATCCGGCTCAGGGGCGCCGCGGGGTCGGCGACGAGCGTCCCGGCCAGCCGGACGAGGCGGGCCAGCAGGCCCTCGGCCGTGGCGCGGTCCCACAGGTCGACGGCGTACTCCAGGCACACCTCGAGCCCGTCCGGGGTCTGCCCGAAACCGAACGACAGGTCGAGCTTCGCCCCGCCCGTCGTGGTGCGCAGGGTGCGGACGTCCAGTCCCGGCAGGTCCAGCGCGTCGTCCTCGACGCCGTCCACCCCGTCCTGCAGGGCGAGCGACACCTGGAACAACGGGTGGCGCGAGCCCGACCGCTCCGGGTTGACGCGTTCCACGACCCGGTCGAACGGCACGTCCTGGTGCGTGTACGCGGCGAGGTCGGCCTCGCGGACGCGGTCCAGCACCGTGGTGAAGTCCGGGTCGCCGGACAGGTCCACCCGCAGCGCCAGCGTGTTCACGAACAGGCCGACGAGGTCGTCCAGGTCCTCCGCGCCGCGGCCGGCGACGACGGTGCCGACCACGACGTCCGTGCCGGCGCCGAGCTTCGTCAGCAACGTCGCCACCACGGCGTGCAGCGCCATGAACACGGTCGCGTTGTTGTTGCGCGCCAGCGAGACCAGCGCCTGGTGCGTGTCGGCGTCGATGCGCGTGCGAACCTCGTCGCCGCGGTTGTCCGACACCACCGGGCGTGGCCGGTCGACGGGCAGCCGCAGCTCGTCGGGACCGCCGCTCAGCGTCTCGGTCCAGAACGCGAGCGGGTCGCCGGACTCGGCCAGCAGCGCCTGCTGCCGCACGCTGTGGTCGGCGTACTGGATCGGCAACGGCCGCCAGTCCGGTGCCACACCGGCACACCGGGCGCGGTAGGCCTCGGCGAGGTCGCGCAGCAGCACGCCGGTCGACCAGCCGTCCGTGGCGATGTGGTGCAACGCCAGCAACAGCACGTGATCGCGCTCGCCGACGCGCAGCACGTGCACGCGCAACGGGATGTCGGACGCGAGGTCGAACGGGCGCGCCACCAGTGCGGCCACGGTGCGGTCCACCGCTTCCCCGGCGCAGTCCGCCACCTCGAACACCAGCTCGTCCGCCGGCAGCACGACCTGGTGCCAGCCGGCGACGTCCTCGGGGAACACCGTCCGCAGCGCCTCGTGCCGTTCCACGACGTCGAGCGACGCCGCGCGCAACGCCGCCAGGTCGAGATCGCCGTGCAGCCGCAACGCGTGCGGCGCGGTGTAGGCGTGGTCGGCCACCTCCATCGCGAGCCGCACCCCGAGCTGCGCCGATGACAGCGGCACGCGCTGCGGCCGGCGCCCGGGACGGGTCAGGGCGCGCACCGGCGTGGTGGCGTCCAGGTGCCCGTCGAGGCCGCGCGGGGTCGGGTCGCGGAACAGCACGCGGATGCCCAGCTCGACGCCGAAGACCGCGCGGAGCGAGGCGAGCAGCCTGGCCGCGAGCAGCGAGTGCCCGCCGAGGTCGAAGAACCCGTCGTCGAGGCCGACCGCCTCGAGCCCGAGGACCTTGGCGAACAGCCCGCACAGGATCTCCTGACGAGGCGTGCGGGGCTGGCTGTCGCCCGTGACGCACACCGGTGCGGGCAACGCGCGGCGGTCGAGCTTGCCGTTGGGGGTCAACGGGAACTCGTCGAGCTCGACGAACGCGGCGGGGACCATGTGCTCGGGCAGCCGGTCGCGGGCGAACTCCCGCAGGCCGCCCGCGGTCCCGACCACGTACGCGACGAGCCGTGTGCCGCCGGGACCGTCCTCGCGCGCCACCACGGTCGCGGCGGTCACGTCCGGGTGCGCGGTCAGCACGGCCTCGACCTCGGCCGGCTCGACCCGGAACCCGCGGATCTTCACCTGGTCGTCGGCCCGGCCCAGGTAGGTCAGGGTGCCGTCGGCGCGGCGGCGGACCAGGTCGCCGGTCCGGTACAGCCGCGCCCCCGGCACGAACGGCGACGCGACGAACCGTTCGGCGGTCAGGCCGGGGCGGCCGAGGTAGCCGTGCGCGAGCCCGGCACCGGAGACGTACAGCTCGCCCGCCGCACCGGTCGGCGCGGGCGACAGGCGGTGGTCGAGGACCACGGCCCCCTTGCCCCGCAACGGAGTTCCGATCGGCACCGCCGCGCCGTCCCAGCCCGGCGGCACGGTGAACGACGTCGTGAAGCCCATGCTCTCGACGGGTCCGTAGCCGTTGACGACCCCGATGCCCGGCACGGCGGCCAGCACCGCCCGCACGTGCGCGGCGGACGCGGCCTCCCCTCCCGTCAGCGCCCAGCGCAGGCCGGCGAAGATGTCCGGGTAGCTGTCCCAGAGGTGGTTGAAGAGGCTGGCGGACGCGTCCAGCACCGTGACCCCGTGGCGCACCACCAGGTCCGCGATGACCGCGGGCTCCGCCCGCTGCCCGGGGTGGAGCACCGAGGTGCCGCCGGACAGCAGCGGGCCGAACAGCTGGGTGGCGAACGCGTCCCACGACACCGACGCGCACTGCAGCCACACCTCGCCCGGCCCGAACCCCGCGTACTCCTGCCCGGCGAGCGTGCCGGTCACCGCACCGTGCGGGGCCGCGGCGGCCTTCGCGGCACCGGTCGAGCCGGAGGTGAACATGACGCACGCCAGGTCGTCCGGCCCGGTTTCCGCAGCGGTGCAGGGCATCGGCGTCACGTCGTCCAGCGCCACCACGGGTGCGCCGGCGGCGAACGGCCGGTCGGTCAGGACGAGCCGCACCGGCAGCGACGCGACCATCGACGCCAGCCGGGCGGGCGGGAAGTCGACGTCCAGCACGAGGTAGGCCGCACCCGCCTTGAGCACGGCCAGCAACGCGGTCGCCATCTCCACGCCGCGTCCGATGTGGACACCCACGACGTCGCCGCGGCCGACTCCCCGTGACACCAGGAAACCAGCCATCCCCTCCGCGTCGGCGTCCAGCCGCGAGTAGGTGATCGCGGTGTCCCCCGCCACGAGCGCGACCGCGTCCGGGGTGCGGGCGGCCTGCGCCGCGAAGAGCCCGTGCACGGTGCCGGCGGTCGCCTCCGCGGTGGTGACCAACTCGGCGCGTTCGGCGGCGGACAGCACGTCCAGGTCCCACACCGGCCGGTCCGGGTCCGCGGCGGCCTGGTCGAGCAGCCGGACCAGGCGGGCGAGCAGCGCCTCGGCGGTCGAGGTGTCGAACAGGCCGGTGAGGTGCTCGAGCGAGCACGTCACCCCGTCCGGTCCCTCGCGCAGCGACAGGGTGAGGTCGAACTTCGCCGCGCCCGCCCCGATCGGCTCGACCGCGGCGGTCAGGCCGGGCAGGTCGAGCCCTGGACCGCCGGAGTCGCTGTCCGCCAGCACCATCACCTGGAACAGCGGGTGCCTGCCCGGCGCCCGCACCGGGTTGAGCTCCTCCACCAGCCGGTCGAACGGCAGGTCCTGGTGGCAGTAGGCGTCGAGCGACTCCTCGCGCACCCGGCCGAGCAGGTCGCGGAACGACGGGTCGCCGGACAGGTCGACCCGCAGCACCAGCGTGTTCACGAAGAACCCGACCAGGTCCTCCAGCGCTTCCTCGCCGCGGCCGGTGACGACCGTGCCGATCGGGACGTCCTCACCGGCCCCGCTGCGGGCCAGCAACGCGGCGAACGCGGCCTGGGCGACCATGAACAGCGTCGCGCCCGACTCCTCCGCCAGCACGTCCAGCGCCCACGCCGTCTCGTCCGGCAGCCTGGTGACCACGGCGTTTCCCGCCGTGCCGGTGTCCGCGCCACGGGGGCGGTCGACCGGCAGCGCGATCTCCTCCGGCAGCCCGGCGAGCTTGGCCCGCCAGTACGCGAGCTGGGCGCTGAGCAGGCTGTCCGGGTCGTCGGCGGAGCCGAGCAGCTCCTGCTGCCACAGCGCGTAGTCCGCGTACTGGACGGGCAGCGGCTCCCAGCCGGGCTCCTCCCCCGCCCGCCGCGCGGTGTAGGCGGTGGCGAGGTCGCGCAGCAACGGCCCGAGCGACCAGCCGTCGCCGGCGATGTGGTGCATCACCAGCAGCAGCACGTGGTCCCGCGGCCCCTGTTCGAGCAGGTGCGCCCGGAACGGCGGGTTGGCGGCGAGGTCGAAGGGCTCGCGCGCGGCGCGGGCCAGACCGCCCGGTTCGAGTGCGGCCGGCACGACCTCCACGTCGTCCAGGACCTCCTGGTGCGGCTGCCCGTCGTGGCTGGGGAACCTGGTGCGCAGCGCCTCGTGCCGGCCGACGACGTCGGTGAGCGCGCGTTCGAGCGCCCCGGTGTCGAGCTCTCCGCGCAGCCGCAGGGCGAGCGGGATGTTGTACGCGGCACCGGTTCCCTCGTGCCGATCGAGGAACCACAGCCGCTGCTGGGCGAACGACAAGGGGATCACAACGACTCCTTGGACCTCGGGCGGGCCCGCAGCACGGGCCGCGGGGCGGGACGGGCGGCCGCCGGCAGGTGGGCGGCCAGCGCCGCGACCGTCGGGTTCTCGAACACGGTCCGCATGCCCAGTTCGGCGCCGAAGACCGTCCGCACGCGGCTGACCAGGCGCATCACCAGGATCGAGTGGCCGCCCAACGCGAAGAAGTCGTCGTCGACGCCCACCCCGGGCTCGTCCAGCAGCTCGGCGAACAGGCCGCGGAGCAGTTCCTCGTGCGGGGTCCGGGGCTTGCGGCCGGGCGCACGCCGTGCGTCGGGAACGGGCAGGGCGGCGCGGTCGAGCTTGCCGTTGGGCGTGCGCGGCAGGGACTCCAGCGCGACGACCGCGGCCGGCACGAGGTAGTCGGGCAGGTGCCGCGCGGCGAACTCCCGCACCCCGTCGGCGGTGCCGACGACGTACGCGACCAGGCGCTTGTCGCCGGGGGTGTCCTCGCGGACGACGACCTCGGCCTGCCGCACGCCCGGATGGCGGGCGAGCACCGCGCGCACCTCGCCGGGTTCCACCCGGAAGCCGCGGATCTTGACCTGGTCGTCGGCGCGGCCGAGGAAGTGCACGACGCCCTCGCGGTCCTGGCGCACCAGGTCGCCGGTGCGGTACATGCGTTCACCGGGGTTGCCGTAGGGATTGGCGACGAACCGCTGCGCGGTCGCGGGGGTTTGCCCCAGGTAGCCGTGCGCGAGCCCGTCGCCCGCCATGTAGAGCTCGCCGGGAGTGCCCGGCGGCACCGGCCGCAGCCACCGGTCGAGCACGAACACCTGCTTGCCCGCCACCGGCCGGCCGACGGGAACGCTGACGCGGTCCAGGTCGCGCGGTTCGACGGTGTGGCAGAGCGTGAAGACGGTGTTCTCGAGCGGTGAGTAGCCGTTCACGACCCGCAGGCCGGGGTACCGGCCGAGCAGGGCGCGCAGGTGCGGGATCGAGGCGGGTTCGCCGCCCGTCATCACCTCGCGGACGCCCGCGAAGATCTCGGGCGTCTCGTCGGCCAGGAAGTTGAGCAGGCTGGCCGACACGTGCAGCGTCGTCACGTCGTGCCGTTCCACCAGGCGCTTGATCTGCGCCGGGTCCGGGGTCTGGCCGGGTTGCAGCACGCAGGTGGCGCCGGAGAGCAGGGGGCCGAACAATTCCAGCGCGAACGCGTCCCACGACACCGGCGAGCACTGCAGCCAGACGTCGCCCGGCTGGAACGCCGCGAAGTCCTGGCCGGTCAGCGTGGTGACCAGGGCCCGGTGCGACACGACGACGCCTTTGGGGCGGCCGGTGGAGCCGGAGGTGAACATGACGCACGCCGGGCTGTCGGCGCTGGTCACGCGGGGCAAGTCGGTCGCCGGGTGGTGGCCGCCGTGGACGTCCTCCAGCACGAACACCGGTCCCGCCTGGTCGAGCAGGGCCTGCCGGCGCTCGGCCGGGTGGTCCGGGTCGAGCAGGACGTACGCGGCCCCGGCCTTGAGCACCGCGAGGACGGCGACGACCAGGTCGGCACCGCGCGGCAGGCACACCGCGACCGTGTCGCCGATCCGCGCGCCCTGCGCGGCCAGCCGGTGCGCGAGCCGGTTCGCCCGCGCCTGGAGTTCGGCGTACGTGATCGCCTCGTGGTCGTCGATCACCGCGACGGCGTCCGGCTTCCCGTTCGCGACCAGGTCCGGCAGCGTGACGTCGCGGTGCCGGCTCGGGCCGGACGAGCTCCACACCCGCGTCACCGTCCGCAGCTCGTCCGCGTCCAGCACGTCCACAGTGGACAGCGGCTGACCGGGGTTCGCGACGACCGCGGTCAGCAGCCGGGCGAAGCGGGTCACGACGGCCTCGGCCGTGGCGCGGTCGTAGAGCTCCGTCGCGTACTCCAGCTCGCCGGTGAGACCGGCCGGGATGCCGTCGCCGGCGAACGACTCCCGCAGACCGAGGGTGAGGTCGAACTTCGCCGCCCCGGTCGGCGCGGGCAGCGCCTCGACCTCCAGGCCCGGCAAGGTCAGTTCGCCCTCGGCGTTGTTCTGCAGCACGACCATCACCTGGAACAGCGGGTGCCTGGCCGTCGTGCGGGCCGGGTTGAGCTCCTCCACCAGCCGTTCGAACGGCACGTCCTGGTGGTCGTGGGCCGCGAGGTCGTACTCGCGGACCCGGTCGAGCAGGTCGGTGAACGTCGGGTCTCCGGACAGGTCGGTGCGCAGCACCAGCGTGTTCACGAAGTACCCGACCAGGTCGTCCAGCACCTCGTCGGTCCGGCCGGCCACCGGGGCGCCCAGCGGGACGTCCTCCCCCGCGCCGAGCCGAGCCAGCAGGGCCGCGAACGCCGCGCGCAGCACCATGAACGACGTGGCCCCGGCACTGCGCGCCAGCGTGGTGAGGCCCTGGTGGACGTCCGCGCCGAGGGTGAACGGCACGACGTCGCCCTGGTGGGTGGGCCGCGCCGGACGAGGCCGGTCGCCGGGCAGCGTCGCCTCCTCCGGCAGCCCGGCGAGGGCCCGCCGCCAGTGCGCGAGCTGGTCGTCCTGCGGATTTCGCCGCTGCCACAGGGCGTAGTCGGCGTACTGGACGGGCAGCGGTGTCCACTCGGGAGCATCGCCCCGGGCCCGTGCGGTGTAGGCGTCGGCGAGGTCGGTCAGCAGCGGCCGCATCGACCAGCCGTCGGCCGCGATGTGGTGCACCACGACGAGCAGCACGTGCTCGCGGTCGCCCGTCCTCCACAGCCGCACCCGCACCGGGCTCTCGGTGAGGTCGAACGGCGTGCGCGACTCCTCGCCGACCGTGCGCTGCGACTCGGCGCAGTCGACGGCCACCGGCAGGACTTCCTGGTACACTGCGCCGTCACGCGGGCGGAACACCGTCCGCAACGCCTCGTGCCGGTCGACGACGTCCCCGAGCGCCGCGCGCAGTGCCGGCACGTCGAGGTCGCCGGTCAGCCGCAACGCGATCGGGACGTGGTAGGCGGCACCGGGCTGCTGGACCTGTTCGACCGTCCACAACCGTTGCTGCGCCGACGACAGCGGCACCAGCTCCGGCCGTTCGACCGGCACGATCCGTTCTCCGGCGGGACGTCCGCCGTCGAGGCGTGCCTCCAGCGCGGCCGCGGTCGGCGCGTCGAACACCTCGCGCAGCGAGATCTCGGTGCCGAACGCGGACCGGACGCGCGCCACCAGCCGGGCGGCGAGCAGCGAGTGCCCGCCGAGGGCGAAGAAGTCGTCGTGCAGGCCCACCTTCGGCGTGCCGAGCAGGTCGGCGAACACACCGCAGAGGACCTCCTGCCGGGCGGTGCGCGGTGCGGCCGTTCCCGTCGTGACCGGCGGTGCCGGCAGGGCCCGGCGGTCGACCTTCCCGTTCTGCGTCAGCGGAAGCGCGGCCAGCAGGACCACGGCGGGGACCATGAACGCCGGCAGGAGCGCGGCGACGTGCTCGCGGACCTCCTCCGCGGTCAGCCCGTCGGCCACCACGTGGGCGACGAGGCGCTTGCCGGTCGCCGGGTCGTCGTGCACCACCACGACCGCGCGGGTGATCCGGTCGTGCCGGGTCAGCGCTGCCTCGATCTCGCCGGGCTCGACCCGGAAGCCGCGGATCTTGACCTGGTGGTCGGCGCGGCCGAGGAACTCGATCACGCCGTCCGCGCGCCACCGGCCCAGGTCGCCGGTCCGGTACAGGCGCCCGCCCGCGCAGGCGACGAACCGTTCGGCGGTGGCGCCCGGCCGGTTCAGGTAGCCGAGCGCGAGACCGTCGCCGCCGACGTAGATCTCGCCGGCGACGCCGGGCGGCACCGGGGTGAGGTCGCCGTCGAGCAGGTGCACGGTGGTGTGCGCGATCGGCGACCCGATCGGCACCGGCCCGTCGACCTCGGTGACCTGGTGCGTGGTCGCGAAGACCATGCTCTCGACCGGCCCGTAGCCGTTGACCAGCCGCACGTCCGGGTGCTCGCGCAGCACGCGGGCGAGGTGGGCGGGGGACGCGGCGTCGCCGCCGGTGACGACCTCGCGGACCTTCGCGAACACCTCGGGGTGCGTGTCGGCCACCGCGGCGAACAGGCCCGCCGACAGCCACACCCGGTCGACCCCGTGCCGTTCGACCTGCTCGGCGACCAGCGCCGGGTCGGGCACCTGGCCGGGAGCGAGCACGCAGGTGGTGCCGTGCAGCAGGGGCTGCCACAGCTCCAGCGCGGCCGCGTCCCACGCCACGGGCGCGGCCTGCAGCCAGGTCCCGCCGGGGCTCGCGAACCGCTGGCCGAAGTGCATCCGCACGGCCGCCCGGTGCGTCGTGACGACCCCCTTCGGCACGCCCGACGACCCGGACGTGAACATCACGCACGCCACGTCCGCCCCGCCGACCGGGAAACCCGGCCTGGTCGGGCTCTCCCCCGCGACGTCGTCCACGCGCACCACGCCGACGTGGTCCGGCAGCAGCCCGGCGACGGACGGGTGGCTGACCGCCAGGTCCAGCCCCGCCTCGTCGACGATGCGGGCGACCGGGTGCGTCGGGTCCAGCGGCACGTACGCCGCGCCGGTCTTGAGCACACCCAGCAGCGCCACCACGAACGCCGGCGACCGCTCGACCAGCACGCCGACGAGGTCGCCGCGGCCGGCGCCGTGTTCGAGGACCTTGTGCGCCACCTGGTTCGCCCAGGCGTCCACCTCGGCGAACGTCAGCCGTTCGGTGCCGAAGACCAGCGCGATCGCGTCCGGCCGGGTCTGTGCCTGCTCCTCGAACAGGTCCGCCAGCGACCGGTCGCGCGGGTAGTCGGCGGCGGTGTCGTTCCACGCGGCGAGCAGGTCGTGCTCCTCGGCGGACAGCACGTCCACGCGCGACACCCGTGCCTGCGGGTCGATCCCCGCCGCGAGGCGTTCGAACCGGGCGATCAGCGCCCGGGCCGTCGCCCGGTCGAACAGGTCCGCCGCGTACTCGAGCGTGCCGGTGATCCCGGCCGGGCGGCCGTCGGCGTCCGCGGTCTCGGTCAGCATCAGCGCCAGGTCGAACTTGGCCGCGGTGACCGCGACGTCCACCGGTTCACCGTCCACTCCGGACAGCTCAGCCGCGGGTGCCGCGGGCTGGACGGTCACGAACACCTGGAACAGCGGGTGCCGGGCGGGTGAGCGGGCCGGGTTCAGCTCCTCGACTACCTGGTCGAACGGCACGTCCTGGTGGTCGTACGCGGCCAGGTCGGTCTCCCGGACGCGGCCGAGGAGCTCGCGGAACAGCGGGTCGCCGCTCAGGTCGGTGCGCAGCACCAGGGTGTTGACGAAGAACCCGACCAGGTCGTCCAGCGCCTCGTCGGCCCGGCCGGCCACCGCGGTCCCCAGCGGGATGTCCGTGCCCGCACCGAGCTTCGACAGCATCAGCGCCAGTGCGGCCTGCACGACCATGAACAGCGTGGCGTCGCAGTCGCGGGCGATCGCCGCCAGCCTGCGGTGCGCCTCGGCGTCGAGCGACACGGGCAACTGTTCGCCGCGGTGGCTCGGGGTCTCCGGCCGGGGCCGGTCGGCGGGCAGCGCGATCTCCTCCGGCAGGCCGGCGAGGGCCGTCCGCCAGTGCTCGACCTGCGCGGTGGTGTCGAGGTCCCGCTGCCACAGCGCGTAGTCCGCGTACTGCACGTCCAACGGCGGCAGGCCCGGCTCCTCGCCGGCGCACCGTGCGTCGTAGGCGGCGCCCAGGTCGCGCAGCAGCGGTCCCCACGACCAGCCGTCGGTGACGATGTGGTGCAGGACGACCAGCAGGACGTGGTCCTCTTCGGACAGACGGAACAGCGTGGCGCGCAACGGGAGATCGGAGGCCAGGTCGAACGGCCGCGCCGACTCGGCGTACAGCAGCGGGTCCAGCTCGGTCTCGGTGCACGGCACCACGTCCAGCGGGCTGCCGACCGGGGGCAGCACGACCTGCTCCGGCACGCCGTCGTGGTCGGGGAACAGCGTGCGCAGGACCTCGTGCCGTGCCACGACATCGCCGAACGCGGCGCGCAGCGCGGCGGTGTCGACCGGTCCGCGCAGCCGCCGGGCGATCGGCACGTGGTAGGTCGACCCCGGCTCCAGGCGGTTCAGGAACCACAGCCGGCGCTGCGCGGCCGACAACGGGAGCCGGTCGGGGCGTTCGGCGGCGCGCACGGCCGGCCGGGCCGCGGCGAGGGAGTCGACGCCGGCGTCGAGACCGCGCACGGTCGGCGTGCGGAAGACCTCCCGCACCGCGAGTTCCACGCCGAGCGCCGCGCGGACCCTGCCGACCAGCCTCGCGGCCAGCAGCGAGTGCCCGCCCAGTGCGAAGAAGTCGTCGTCCGGCGACACCTCCGGCACACCGAGCAGGCCCGCGACGATGCCGCAGAGGATCTGCTGCCGCGGTGTCCTGGCCGCCGCCCCGGCGCTCGTCGTGACCTCGGGAACGGGCAGCGCGGAGCGGTCGAGCTTGCCGTTGGCGGTGCGGGGCAGCTCGCCGAGCACGACGAACGCCGACGGCACCAGGTGCTCCGGCAGCCGGGCGCGGGCGAACTCGCGCAGGTCCCGTGCGTCGCCGACCACGTAGGCGGCCAGCCGCGGGCCGTCGAGCACGACGACCTCGGCCTGCCGCACGTCGGGGTGCGCGGTCAGCACGGCCGCCACCTCGCCCGGTTCCACCCGGAACCCGCGGATCTTCACCTGGTCGTCGGCGCGGCCCAGGAACTCGACGGTGCCCGTGGCGTCCTGGCGGACCAGGTCGCCGGTCCGGTACAGGCGCCCGCCGAACGGGCTGGCCACGAACCGTTCCGCGGTCGCGGCGCTCTGGCCGAGGTAGCCGTGCGCGAGGCCCGCGCCCGCCATGTAGAGCTCGCCGGGCGTGCCGGGCGGGACCAGCCGCAGGTGCTCGTCCAGCACGTAGACCTGCTTGCCGGCCAGCGGGCGGCCGACGGGGATGCTGCGGCGCCCGGCGTCCCGCGGCACGATCCGGTGGCACAGCGTGAAGATGGTGTTCTCGAGCGGCGAGTAGCCGTTGACCAGCCGGATGTCCGGGTGGCGCGCGAGCAGCGCCGCGACGTGGGCCTTCGAGGCGGCCTCGCCGCCGGTCATGACCTGCCGGACGCCCCGGAACGCGTCCGGGTGCTCGTCGACGATGAAGTTGAGCAGGCTCGCGGAGACGTGGACGGTCGTGACGCCGTGAGCGGCGATCAGCTCGGCGATCCGGGCGGGTTCGGGCGACTGGCCGGGGTGCAGCACGCAGGCCGCGCCGGAGAGCAGCGCGCCGAACAGTTCGAGCGCGAAGGCGTCCCACGAGACCGGCGAGCACTGCAGCCACACCTCGTCGGAGCCGAACTCCGCGAAGTCCTGGCCGGTCAGGGTGGCGACGACCGCGCGGTGCGAGGTCAGCACGCCCTTGGGCCGGCCGGTCGAGCCCGACGTGAACATCACGCACATCGCGTCGTCCGGGCGCACGCGGCGGCTGACCGGTTCGGCGTTCCCGGGCGCCTCGCGGACGTCGGCCAGCCGGCCGGGCAGCGGGGACGGGCCGCCGACCACCGTCAGCGCCGCGCCGGACTGCTCGACCAGCGCGGCCAGCCGGTGCGCCGGGTGGTCCGGGTCGAGCAGCACGTAGGCCGCGCCGAGCTTGAGCACGGCGAGCACGGCGGCGACCAGTTCCGGTCCCCTGGGCAGGCAGATCGCGACCAGCGCGCCGGCGTCGGCGCCGAGGTGCCGGGCGAGCCGGTCGGAGTGGGCGTCCAGCTCGGCGTACGTGGTGCGGCCGTGCTCGTGGACCAGCGCGGTCGCGTCCGGGGTCCGGCGCGCGTGCCCGGTGACGATCTCGTGCACGCACCGGCCGGTGTCGGCCTCGCCCGTGTCGTTCCACTCGACGGCGATCATCCGCCGTTCCGCGGGGGTCAGCAGGTCCACTTCGGACACCCGCAGGTCCGGGTCCTCCGCCACGGCGGTGAGGAACCGGGCGTAGCGGTCGAGGATCGCGGTGGCCGTGCGGGCGGTGAACAGGTCGGTCGCGTACTCCAGGTGGCAGGTCAGGCCGTCGCCGGTCTCGTGCAGGGTCAGGGTGAGGTCGAACTTGGCCGTGTGCCGCTCGACCTCGACCGGCTCGGCGGCGCAGCCGGGGAACGCCGCTGCGGCCTCGGCGTTGTTCTGCAGCACGACCATCGCCTGGAACAGCGGGTGCCGGGCGAGGCTGCGGGCCGGGTTCAGCTCCTCGACGACCCGGTCGAACGGCACGGCGGCATTCGCGTAGCCGGCCAGGCCGGTCTCCCGCACCCGGTCGAGCAGCTCGCGGAACGTGGGGTCGCCGGAGACGTCGTTGCGCAGCACCACGGTGTTGACGAAGAGCCCGACGAGGTCGTCCAGCGCCTCGTCGTCGCGCCCGGCGACCGGCACGCCCACCGGGACGTCCGTGCCCGCGCCGAGCCGCGACAGCAGGGCGGCGAACGCGGCCTGCACGACCATCGCCCTCGTCGCCTGGCCGGACCGGGCCAGGCCGGCGACGTCGGCGTCGACGCGCGTGGTGACCAGGCCGCCGCGGTGGCTCGGGGTGGCGGGGCGCAGGAAGTCGGCGGGCGGGCTCGCCTCGTCGGGCAGGCCGGCCAGCGCCGTGCGCCAGTGGCCGAGCTGCGCGGTGAAGTCCTGGTCGTGCTGCCACAGCACGTGGTCGGCGTACTCGACGGGCAGCGGCTTCCACTGCGGCGCAATGCCTTCCCGTCGTGCGGCGTAGGCCGTCGAGAGGTCGCGCAGCAGCGGGGCGACCGACCAGCCGTCGGCGGCGATGTGGTGCAGGACGAGCAGCAGCAGGTGCCGGTCCGGCGCCTCCTCGGCGAGGTGGGCGCGCAGCGGCCGTTCGGTGCGCAGGTCGAACGGCTCGTTGGCGGCCTCCTCGGCCCGCGCGGAGTCCAGCGGGACCAGGTCGACGTCCGCGGACAGCACGACCTGGTGCGGTTCACCGTCGTGCGCCGGGAAGACCGTGCGCAGCGGCTCGTGCCGCTCCACGAGGTCGACCAGCGCCACGCGCAGCGCGTCGCGGTCGAGCTCCCCGGTGAGCCGCAGGGCGATCGGGACGTTGTACGCGGCGCTCGGGCCGTGCACGTCCTCCAGCAGCCCCAACCGGTGCTGCGCCGGGGACAGCGGCAGCCGGTGCGGACGCGGCCCCGGCGTCAGGGCCGGCCGTGCCTGCCCCAGCGAGTCGACCACGGCGTCGAGCGCCGCCGGCGTCGGCCGGTCGAACACGTCCCGCAGCGCCATCTCGACGCCGAACGCGGTGCGCACCCTGGCGACGAGCCGGGCCGCGAGCAGCGAGTGCCCGCCCAGCGCGAAGAAGTCGTCGTCCAGCGAGACCTGCTCGGTGCCCAGGAGGTCGGCGAAGATGCCGCAGAGAACCTCCTGGCGCGCGGTCCTCGGTGCCCGCCCCCGCGACTGGACGCGCTCGGGTTCGGGCAGCGCGCGCCGGTCGAGCTTTCCGTTGGGCGTCAACGGGAACGCGTCGAGCGTGACGACGGCCGCCGGCACCATGTAGTCGGGCAGCCGCTCGGCGCAGTGCGCCCGGAGGTCCGGCGCGGTGCCGACGACGTAGGCGACCAGCCGCTTGCCGGTGCCGTCCGCCCGCACCTCGACCGCGGCCCGCTCGACGCCGGGGTGGCTCAGCAGCACGGCCTCGACCTCGCCGGGCTCGACCCGGTAACCGCGGATCTTGACCTGGTCGTCGGCGCGGCCGAGGAACTCGACGGTGCCGGCGGCGGTCCACCGGCCGACGTCGCCGGTGCGGTACATCCGCCCGTCCGCCCGCGCCACGAACCTCTCGGCGGTGGTGCCGGGCCGGTTCAGGTAGCCGTGCGCGAGGCCGTCGCCGGAGAGGTAGATCTCCGCCGGGACGCCCGGCGGCACCGGGTTGAGGTCGCCGTCGAGCAGGTGCACGGCCGTGTTCGCGATCGGCGCGCCGATCGGCACCGGGCCGTCGACCTCGGTGACCTGGTGCGTGGTGACGAACACCATGCTCTCGACCGGTCCGTACCCGTGGACCAGCCGCACGTCCGGGAACTCGTCGACGACCCTGGCGAGGTGCGCGACCGACGGGCTCTCGCCGCCGGTCATGACCTGCCGCACGACGGCGAAGACCTCGGGGTGGGTGTCCAGGACCGCGGCGAACAGCCCGGCCGACATCCACAGCGTCGTGACGCCGTGCTCCGCCACCAGCCGGGCGATCACCGCCGGGTCGGGTACCTGGCCGGGGGCGAGCACGCAGGTGCCGCCGTGCAGCAGCGGCGGCCACATCTCGAGGCTGAGGCCGTCCCACGAGACGGGAGCGGACTGCAGCCACACGCCGTCGAAGTCCACATAGGACTGTCCGAGGAAGGTGCGGACGGTGGCGCGGTGCGACGACATCGCGCCCTTGGGAACGCCCGAGGAACCCGAGGTGAAGAGCACGCATGCCACGTCGTCGGCCGTGCTGGGAACGGCAGGACGGGAAGTCGGCTCGGTGCCGGGACCGGCGGGCACCGCGGTGACCCCCGGCAGGCGGGCGGGGTCGTCGGTCACCACGAACTCCAGCCGCGCCTGTCCCGCGACCGACGCGATCCGGTCGTCCGGGTGCCCGGGGTCCAGCGGCACGTAGCCCGCGCCCGCCTTCAGGACGCCGAGGATCGCCGCCACGAAGTCCGGCGAGCGCCGCACCAGCACCCCGACGAGGTCACCGCGCCCGACCCCGAGACCGGACAACCGGTGCGCGACCTGGTTCGCCGCCGCGTCCAGTTCGCGGGCCGGCACCGCCACGCCCTCGAACACGACCGCCGCGGCGTCCGGGTCCGCGTCGACCCGTTGCTCGAACAGCTCGACCAGCGTCCGCTCCCGCGGGTAGGCGGTCTCCGTCGAGTTCCACCCCGCCAGCGCCTCCCGCTCCTCGGGCAGCAGCAGCCCGATCCGCGACAGCGGCACGTCCGGCTGCGCCGACCACGCGTCCAGCAACGCCGTGAACCGCCGCGCCAGCAGGGAGGCGGACGCCTCGTCCCACAGGTCGAGCGCGTAGGTGAGCCAGCCGTGCACGCCGTCCGCGGTCTCGGCGAGGTCGACGGTCAGGTCGAACTTGGCCGGGTGCAGCTCGACGGAACCGGTCTCCACGACCAGGCCGGGGAACGGCGGCACGTCCTGCGGCGCGTTCTGCAGCACGAGCATCGTCTGGAACAGCGGGTGCCGCGACCGCGAGCGTTCCGGGTTGAGCTCCTCGACCAGCCGCTCGAACGGCAGGTCCTGGTGGGCGAACGCGGCGAGGTCGGTCTGCCGGACCCGGCGCAGCAGCTCGCGCAGCGTGGGGTCGCCGGAGACGTCCGTGCGCAGCACCAGCGTGTTGACGAAGAACCCGACCAGGTCGTCCAGCGCCTCGTCGGTGCGCCCGGCCACCGCGGTGCCCAGCGGGACGTCCGTGCCCGCACCGAGCCGCGACAGCAGGGCCGTCATCCCGGCCTGCAGCACCATGAACAGGGTCGAGCCGGTCTCGGCGGCCAGGTCCGCGAGCCGGTCGCGCACGGCGGGGCCGACCGCGACCTCCACGGCGGCGCCCCGGTGCGTGGCGGCGGCCGGCCGGGGGCGGTCGGTGGGCACGGCGATCTGCTCGGGCAGGCCGGCGAGGGTGTCGCGCCAGAACGCGAGCTGCTCCGCCAGAACGCTGCCGGGGTCGTCGGCCGAACCGAGCACCTCCTGCTGCCACACCGTGTAGTCCGCGTACTGGACGGGCAGCGGCTCCCGGTCCGGCGCCCGCCCCGCCAGCCGTGCGGTGTAGGCGGCGGACAGGTCGCGGGTCAGCGGTCCCCACGACCAGCCGTCGGTGGCGATGTGGTGCATCACGAAGAGCAGCACGTGGTCGTCCGGCGCCACCCGGAAGAGCGTGGGCCGCCACGGGTGTTCGGCGGCCAGGTCGAACTCGTGCCCGGACGCCCCGGCCAGCGCGTCTCCCAGGTCCGCCTCGGCAACGGAGACCTGGGCGAGCGCCGGTCCGGCGTCGAGCACCAGCTGCTGCGGTTCGCCGTCGAAGTCCGGGAAGACCGTGCGCAGCGTCTCGTGCCGCTCGGCCACGTCGGCGAGCGCGGACTCCAGCGCGCCCGCGTCGACCGGGCCGCGCAGCCGCAGCGTGTGCGTGGCGTTGTAGAGCGCGCCGGCCGGGTCGAGCCGGTGCAGCAGCCACAGCCGCCGCTGGGCGAAGGACAGGGGGCTCACAACGTCTCCTTCTGCCGGGCCCGCGCCCGCAGAGCGGGTCTGGCCTTCTTGGCGAGCACGAGTCGGTCGGCCAGGTCGGCCACGGTGGGTCCGTCGAACACGGTGGCGACGGACAGTTCGGCGTGCAGTTCCCGGCGGATGCGGCCGAGCAGGCGCATCACCAGCAGCGAGTGGCCGCCCAGCCGGAAGAAGTCGTCGTCGATCGACACCGACTCCACCCCGAGGACCTCGGCGAACAACGAGCACAGCGCGCGTTCCCGGTCGGTGCGCGGGGAACGCCCCTCGGCGACGACCGCGCCGGGTGCGGGCAGCGCCCGCCGGTCGAGCTTGCCGGTGTCGGTGCGGGGCAACGCGTCCAGCGCCACGAACGCCGTCGGCACCAGGTGCTCCGGCAGCCGGGCGCGGGCGAACTCGCGCAGGTCCCGTGCGGCGCCGACCACGTAGGCGACGAGCCGCTTGTCGCCGGGCCGGTCCTCCCGCACGACGACCTCGGCCTGCCGCACGTCCGGGTGCCGTGCCAGCACCGCGCGCACCTCGCCCGGTTCGACGCGGAACCCGCGGATCTTCACCTGGTCGTCGGCGCGGCCCAGGAACTCGACGGTGCCGTCCGGGTTCTGCCGCGCCAGGTCGCCGGTGCGATACATCCGCCCGCCGCCGAACGGGTTCGCGACGAACCGCTGCGCCGTCGCCGCGCCCTGCCCGAGGTAGCCGTGCGCCAGCCCGTCGCCCGCCATGTAGAGCTCGCCGGCCGTGCCCGGTGGCACCGGGCGCAACCACCGGTCCAGCACGTGGACCTGCTTACCTGCCAGCACCTCGCCGACCGGGACGCTGCGCCGCGCGGTGTCCTCGACGCAGATGCGGTGGCACAGCGTGAAGATCGTGTTCTCCACCGGCGAGTAGCCGTTGACCAGCCGCAGGCCGGGGTGGCGTTCCAGCGCCGTCCGCACGTGCGCCGGGGACGCGGCCTCGCCGCCGGTCATGAGCTGCCGCACGCCGCCGAACGCGTGCGGGTGCTCGTCGAGCAGGTAGTTCAGCAGGCTCGCGGACACGTGCACGGTCGTGATGCCGTGCGCGGCGATGAGATCCGCGATCCGCTCGGGCTCCGGCGACTGCCCGGGTTGCAGCACGCACGTCGCGCCGGACAGCAACGCGCCGAACAGTTCCAGCGCGAACGCGTCCCACGAGACCGGCGAGCACTGCAGCCACACCTCGTCCGCGCCGAACTCGACGTAGTCCTGGCCGGTCAGCGTGCCGACCAGGGCGCCGTGCGGGGTCAGCACGCCCTTGGGACGCCCGGTCGAGCCGGAGGTGAACATGACGCACGCCGCGTCCGCCGGGGTGACGTCGACGGCGGGCGGGCTGTCCGCGATCCCGTCGGGAGTGGAGGTGATCACGGTGCGGATGCCCGCGAGCTCGATCACGGCGTCCAGCCGGGCGGCGGGGAAGGCGACGTCGAGCACCGTGTAGGCGGCGCCGGCCTTGAGCACCGCGAGGATCGCGACGACCAGCGGGATGCCGCGTTCCAGGCGCACGCCGACCACGTCACCCCGGCGGACGCCGTCGGCGACCAGCCGGTGCGCGAGGTGGTTCGCCCGGCCGTCCAGCTCGGCGTAGTCCGCGGTGGACTCGCCGAAGACCAGGGCGGTGGCGTGCGGGGTGGCCTCGGCGATCTTCGACACCAGGCCGTGCACGGTGTCGGCGGGGCGCCTGGCCGGCGCGGCGATCACGGGGGTCTCGCCGGGCAGAAACAGGTCCACGTCCGTGATCGGCGTGTCCGGTGCCGCGGCGACGGCTTCCAGGAACCGCACCATCCGGGCGGCGAGCGCACGCGCCGAGGAGGCGTCGAACAGGTCCGCGGCGTACCTCAGGGTGCCGCGCAGCCCGTCGTCCGCGGTGAAGTCGAACACCAGGTCCGCCTTGGCCGCGTCCACCTCGAGCGGGACGTCCGCGGCGGACAGTCCGGGGAACCGCGGCGCGGTGGCCGGCGGCTGGAGCACGAGCAGCGTCTGGCACAACGGGTGCAGGCCCTGCGAGCGGGCGGGTCGCAGCTCCTCGACCAGCTGGTCGAACGGCAGCTCACCGTGCCGGTGCACGGCGCGGTCCTGCTCGCGCACCGCGGCGAGCAGCGCGCGGAACGTCGGCTGCCCGGACACGTCGGTGCGCAGGACGACGGTGTTGACGAAGCACCCGACGAGATCGGCCAGCGACTCGTCCTCGCGACCGGCGACGATCCCGCCGATCGGCACGTCCTCCCCCGCGCCGAGCCGCGACAGCAGCCCGGCGAGCGCGGCGCGCAGCACCATGAACAGCGTGGCCCTCGACTCGCGGGCCAGGTCCGCGAGCGCGGCGTGCGCCGCCGGGTCCAGCCGCATCCCGACCGCTCCCGCCGCGCGGACGCCGGGTGAGCGGACCGAGCGGTCGGTGGGCAGCGCGATCTCCTCCGGCATGCCGGCGAGCTCGGCCTTCCAGAACGGGAGCAGGTCGTCCCGCGCGGCGAGCAGGTCGCGGTGCCAGCTCGTGAAGTCCAGGTACCGCACCGGCAGCGGGTCCCAGTCCGGCGCCCGGCCGGCGAGCCGCGCGGTGTAGGCGCGGGCGAGGTCGCGCCACAGCGGCGTGATCGACCAGCCGTCGACCGCGATGTGGTGCACGACCACCGTCAGCAGGTGCTCGTCCGGCCCCTCCTCGACCAGCCGCGCGCGGATCGGGATCTCCCGCTCCAGGTCGAACGGCCGCGACACGACGTCGTCCGATGTGCACAGGTCGAGCCGGGCGACGTCGAGGACCTGCTGGCACGGCTCGTCCCCGGCCAGGGGGAAGATCGTCCGCAGCGGCTCGTGCCGCGCGACCACGTCGGTCAGCGCGGCCGTCAGCGCCGCGACGTCCAGCGGGCCGCGCAGGCGCAGCGCCATCGGCACGTTGTAGGCGGGGCCGCGGTCGGACTGCTGCACGAACCACATCCGCCGCTGGGCGGACGAGAGCGCCGGGCGTGCGGGGCGGGCGACCGGGACCGGACCGGAGCGGGCGGCACCGGCCGTGGCCACCACCCGTGCCAGCAGCGCGGGCGTGGACGCCTCGAACACCGCCGGAGCGGGCACCTCGATCCCCGCGGCCGTCCGCAGCCGGCCGACCAGCCGCGCCGCCGCGAGCGAGTGCCCGCCCAGCGCGAAGAAGTCGTCGTCCACCCCGATCGGTTCGACGCCCAGCACGTCGGTGAACAGCGCGCACACCGTCTCCTCGGCGGGGTTGCGCGGTGGCCCGCCCAGCGGGGTGCGGTCGCGGACGGGTGCGGGCAGGGCGCGCCGGTCGAGCTTTCCGTTGGGGGTCAACGGCAACGCGTCGAGGAACACCACGTCCGCCGGCACCATGTAGGCGGGCAGGACCGATGCGCAGTGCTCGCGCACCTCGGCACCGGTGGGCGCGGGACCGTCCGGAACCGCGTATGCCACCAGCGACTTCTCCCCCGCCGGGCTGGTCAGCACGGTCACCGCCGCCTGCGCGACCCGCGGGTGCGCGGCGACCGCGCCCGCCACCTCGGCGGGTTCGATCCGGAAGCCGCGGATCTTCACCTGGTCGTCGGTCCGGCCCGCGAAGTCGAGGTCGCCGTCGGGCCGCAGCCGCCCCAGGTCGCCGGTGCGGTACATGCGCTCTCCGGGCGCGCCGAACGGGTCGGCGACGAACCGCGCGGAGGTCTCCCCCGGCCGCCCGAGGTAGCCGCGGGCGAGCTGGACACCGGTGAGGTACAGCTCCCCGGTCTCACCCGCGGGCACCGGCCGCAACGAGGTGTCGAGCACGCGGATCCCCGCGCCGGGCGTGGGCCGGCCGATCGGCACGAGCCCGGTGCCGCCGACCTCCCGGCACGGCAGGCAGGTGACGCCGACGGAGACCTCGGTCGGCCCGTACTCGTTGTAGAGCACCACGTCCAGGCTCGCGCGGAACCGGTCCGCGACCGCGATCGGCAGTCCCTCGCCCTCGGACGCCACCAGCCGCAGCGGCCCGTCCGCGCCGTCGCGCAGGTACTCGTCCAGGAACAGCGGGATCATCGACGCGACGAACCGGATCATGGTGATCCGCTCGGCCCGCACGGTCCGCGCCAGGTAGGCGGGGTCGCGGTGGCCGCCGGGGCGGGCCAGGACCAGCGTCGCCCCGGCGGCCAGGGTGAGGAAGACCTCGACGACGGACGGGTCGAAGCCCGACGGCGTCTTCTGCAGCACCCGGTCGCCCGGTCCCAGGCGGTAGTGCGCCTGGACGTCGGCCATCCGCCGCAGGATGCCGCGGTGGGTGATCACCACGCCCTTGGGCTTGCCGGTGGTGCCCGAGGTGAACATGACGTAGGCGGGGTGGTCGGGCAGCGGCGCCGTCAGCGGCGCGTCCCCCGTCCAGTCGCGGACCTCGTCCGGTCCCAGCGTCAACGCCGGCCGCGCCACCTCCACCATGTGGGCGGTCCGCTCGGGCGGGTAGTCGGGGTCGAGCGGCAGGTAGGCGCCACCGGCGCGGACGATCGCCAGCAGCGCGACGACGAGTTCGATCGACCGCGGCACCGCCACGGCCACCACGGACTCCGGTGCGACACCCCTGCCCGCGAGAGCACGGGCGAGGGCGTCGGCACGGGCGTCGAGCTCGGCGTAGGTGAGCACCACGCCGTCGCACTCGACGGCGGGCACGTCCGGTGCCGAGCGCACGGCCCGGTCCGCCGCGGACGTCAGGTTCTGGAGTTCGTCGAGCACGGTGGCACCCCCTTCGGCTCGCTGGGACGTCAGGACATCGAGGCGATGAGGCTGGCGGGCCGCAGGTCCGTCCAGTTCTCCTCGACGTAGGTCAGGCAGGCGTCGCGGCCGTCCGGGCCGAACGTGGTGGTCCAGCCCTCGGGCACCGGGATGCGCTGCGGCCAGAGCGAGTGCTGGTTCTCCTCGTTGACCAGCACCAGGTACACGCCGTCGACGTCCTCGAACGGGTTGGTGGCCATGACTTCTCTCCTCTTCACCGGGATGGGGTGTCGTGCAGGTGGGCGACGCGGTTCAGCGCGGCGAGCAGGCCGGCCGAGTCCGCGGGGGCGCAGCGGTCCACGGAGGACCGCGCGATCGGCATGGCGCCGGTGGACGACCAGCGCAGCCGGCCGGCGTCGTCGACGTGGCTGCGGGCGTGGCCCGCGTTGTCGGGGTGCAGGCAGTACGGCACGTCGAGCAGGCCGCGCCGGAACGCGGCGAGCAGGGCGGTGCCGGGGTCGGCGGACAGTTCCAGCACGGCCTCGACGAGCGCGGTCGCCTCGGCCAGCACGCCGGTGTCCTCGGTCACCGGGTCGAACGACACCGACGCGGCGGCGAGGGAGGCGCTTTCCAGCGCGGCCACGTTCTCCGCGATGGTCGGGATGCGGTGCGCCTCGGCGACGGTCTTCACGATCAGCCGCCGGGCGCCCGCCCGGACGGCGAGCCGGGCCGCGTTGTCGTTGAGCACCCGCGCACCGGAGCGGGTCCGCGGGTACACGCCCATGTACGTGTAGACCACGACGTGCCAGTCCACATCGGACAGGAACCGCGCCGCGAGGGCGCGCAGGGCGCGGATCGCCTCGGCGTCCTGGTCGGCGCTCGTCTGCTGCGCGTAGCTCAGCGAGACGCTGCGCACGCCGTGGAACCGGAAGAACGCGGCCTCGAGCACGCTCAGCGCGACCAGCAGGCTCGGCGGGCACAGCTGGCCCATCATGCAGCCGCCGAAGGTCTCCAGGTGCCCGGAGAACCCGTCGCACGCCTCGGACCAGTGCGCCACCGAGTCGCGCAGCGGCCGCCTGCTGTAGGGCAGGCAGTAGGACACCGGCCCGCCCTCGGTGGTGTCCAGCCCCGCGGCGGTGAGCGCGCCGAAGACGGCCCGGGGATCGGCGGACCCGTGCCGCACCTGCACGGGGAACCCGTCGAGCCCGGCCAGCACGCCCCGCGTCACCGCCGGGTCGTGCGAGACGATCGGGTAGCCGTTCAGCCGGGCGCCGTCGCGCAGTGCCGCCAGCGCCGCCCGGTGGTCGCCGACCCGCGTGTAGCTGTCGACGGTCAGGGTCCCGACCGTCACGGCGGCGGCGTCGCGCACCGCCCGCAGCCCGGCCCGCATCTCCGCCGGGGACGCCATGCCCATCCGCGGCTGCACCACGAGCCGGCCCTCGGCGGCGGCCCGTGCGACGGCGGCGGCGAACTCCGTCACGAGACCGTGCCCGCCGTGCGGCACAACGACTGCGCGGCGACGAAGGCCAGGAACCGCGTGATGGCCGTGTCGTCGTCGAAGACCTCGGCGAACCCCGCGGCCCGCAACCGCTCCGCCCGCAGGGGTTCCGGGCCGCCGGTGCCGAGCTTGCCGCCGATGACGACGGGCACCGCCGCGGTCCCCGGCCGGCTCCGCAGCTCGGCGAGCGCGCGTTCGCCGTCGCGGTAGCCGTGGCCGTTGACGCTGCTGAGCACGACGAGATCGGGCTGTTCGGCCTCGCACTCGTCGGCGAGCAGCGCGGGCGGCACGCACGCGCCGAGGTTGACCACCCGGTACCCCTGCTCCTCCAGCAGCAGCTGGAGGTACACGAGGTTCCACGTGTGCGAGTCGGACGCGGTTCCGGACAGCAGGACGAGGTTCTTCATGTCATGTCAGGCTTTCTCTGTGGCGGTCCGCCGCGTCGGCGGCACCGGTCGAGCCGGGGAACCAGACGTCCTCGGAGCCCAGCGCGGCGGGCGAGTACTTGCCCACCGCGCTGATCAGCAGCCGGAGCTCGTAGGCGAGGCACTCGACGAGCCGGCGCAGGCCGTGGTCCGGGTCGGCGTCCACGGCGGTCAGCGCCGCCCTGCCGAGCCCGACGGCGGTGGCGCCCAGCGCGAGCGCCTTGACCGCGCGCCCGCCCTCCCACATGCGGCCGGTCGTCAGCAGGCAGCCGGTCGGGGAACCGATCCGGCGCAGGCACTCGGCGAGCGGCAGGCCGACGTGGTCGAGGAACGCGCGGGGCGCCCACCCCGTGCCGCCCTCGGCGCCGTCGACGGTCACCGCGTCCGCGCCGGCCGCCCACGCGCAGGCCGCGGCCAGCGCCACGTCCCGGCCGGGGTGCAGCTTCACCCAGATCCGGGCGCGCGGGAAGTTGTTGCGCATGAACCGGATCTGCTGCCGCAGGATCTCGTCGGTGAACGTCCCCGGGCTGCCCGAGCGCAGCACGCCGGGGCCGGAGGACCACAGGTCGTCGAGCGCGAACTGCTCGGACACCCGTGCCGCGGTGGTGCGGTCGAGCACGGTGAGACCGCCGAGTCCGGGCTTGGCGCCCTGGCCCACCTTGAGCTCGAACCCGAGCCGGCCGGACGCGAGCAGCGGTTCGGCGGACGGGTCGCTGTAGACGAGGTTCCACACCTCGGCGTCGGCGTCCTCGGTGCTCTGCTGCACCACGACCCCGCCCAGTGAGGGCCCGGCCTCGTCGAGGTAGGCGCGGACGCGGGCGAGCATCCCGGTCGTGGAGCCGGGATCGCGGTGGTAGCCGGTGACGGGCACGACGTTCTCGCCGATCACCATCGGGATGCCGAGCGCGCCCGCCTGCCGGCTGGCCGCGACGGAGACCTCGGAGCTGCCGATGCGGGTGGACCCGAAGGCGGACAGGAACACCGGCAGCGCGGAGGTGAAGCCGCCGACCGCCGTCGTCAGGTCCACATCGGACTGCAGCGGCTCGCGGCCGAGGTCGATCAGCTTCTCCAGCCGCAGCGGCATGAACACCGGCGGCACGAGCCGAGCCGCGTCGAGCGCGTCGCCCGCGGTGCCGGTGACCGGCTGCCCGAACACCTCGTGGCCGTAGGACTCGACGGGCGGGAACGCTTCCGCGGCACCGCCCAGAGCCCGTGCGCGCACCTGCTCCTCGGGGAAACCGCCCGCCCTCACGGCGACACCTCGCCGGGGACCTTCGGGTAGGCGTTGACCTGCCACACCGCGTCCAGGCCGGTGAGGAACCGGGTGAGGCGCTCCAGGCCCATGCCGAACCCGGCGCTGCGCGGGACGCCCTCGCGCACGACGTCGAGGTACCAGCGGTACTTCGCGGGGTTCTCCCCCGTCTCGCGCATGCGGGTGACGATCGTGGCGTAGTCGGACTCGCGTTCGCTGCCGCTGACGAGCTCGCCGTAGCCCTCGGGCGCGAGCAGGTCGAAGTTGCGCAGCCGGCCCGGTTCGGTGGTGCTCTCCCGGTCGTAGAACCCGCGCGAGCCCTTCGGGTAGTCGGTGACGAAGAACGGGCGGTCCTTCTTCGAGGACAACAGCTCCTCGCCGGTCCACTCGATCTCGGCGTCGGGGCTCTGCGGGTACTCGAGCCCGTGCAGCTCGTCGACCGCCTGCCGGTGGGAGAGCACGTCGAACGGCCCGGCGAGCAGCTCGGCGAACGCGAGCGGGTCGCGGCCCAGGAGCGCGAACTGGTCGGGAACGGTGGCCAGCGCGTGCTTCACGACGTGGGTCAGCAGCCGTTCCGCCACGCCCATCGCGTCGGCGCGGGAGCCGTGCGCGATCTCCACGTCGATCTGGTGGAACTCCGCGAGGTGGCGCCGGGTGTTGCAGGTCTCGACCGGTTCGGCGCGCACGTTCGGCGCGATGTAGAAGATCTTGTCGAACGCCAGCAGCGAGGCCTGCTTGTAGAGGATGCCGCTGGTCATGACCTTGTACTTGTGGCCGTAGTAGTCGACGTCGAGCTGCTTCGACCCGCGCGCCCCCGGATCGGTCACCGGGCCGATCACCGGCGGGAGCAGTTCGACGAAACCCTCACCGCGCAGGAACGCCCTGGCGGCGCCGAGCACCTCCTGCTGGATGCGCATCGCGGCCCTGGTGGTGTCCGAGGCGAGGTGCCGTGCCAGTGGTGGCGGCAGCCGATCGGCCGGGGGCGCGATCGCGACACTCGTTGCGTGCTCCATGGTTCTTTCCCACCCTTGGTCTCAGTGATCGGGGATGTCAGAGCGCGGACGGCGGGACGATCACGCGCCGCCAGCCGCCGGGGTCGGGCAGGACGCCGCGCTGGGTGTCCACGAGCGCCTGGCGCAGCTCGCGGGTCACCGGCCCGGCGGTGCCGTCGCCGATCACCCAGTCGCCGTCGCGGTCGCGCACGGTGCCGACCGGGGTCACCACGGCCGCCGTGCCGCAGGCGAAGACCTCGGTGATGAGGCCGGCCTCGCACTCCGCGCGCCACTGGTCCACCGAGATCCGCTCCTCGCGGACGGTGTGGCCGAGGCGGTCCGCGAGCACCAGCAGCGACTCGCGGGTGACGCCGGGCAGCAGCGTGCCGGTCAGGCCGGGCGTGACGACCTCGGTGCCGGAGGCCGTGCGGCGGACGAAGAACAGGTTCATCCCGCCCATCTCCTCGACCCACCGGTGCTCGGCGGCGTCGAGCCACACGACCTGCTGGCAGCCCGCCTGGCGGGCGAGGTTCTGCGCGACGAACGACGGCCCGTAGTTCGCGGCGCACTTGACGTCGCCGGTGCCGCCCTGCACGGCGCGGCTGTGCTCGCGGCTGACGAGCACCGACACCGGTTCCAGCGCCTTGTCGCCGAAGAAGCCGCCGGCGACGAACGCCATCAGCAGGAACCGGTACTCGTCGGACGGGCGCAGCATCAGGTTCGGGTCCGTCGCGAACATCAGCGGCCGCAGGTAGAGGCTGATCGACGGGTCGTCGGGCAGGCCGGTGCCGTCGAGCAGCACGAGGTCGTCGAGCGCGGAGAGGAAGTCCTCGACCGGCAGCTCCGGCATGGCGAGCCGGCGGGCGGAGCTCTGGAACCGCAGGGCGTTGCGGTCGGGGCGGAACACCGACACCGAGCCGTCGGGACCGCGGTGGGCCTTCAGCCCCTCGAAGATCACCTGGGCGTAGTGCAGGCCGATCGTCGCCGGGTGCAGCGGCAGCATCTCGAGCGGGCCGACGCGGCGGTCGTGCCAGCCGTCGACGGCGTTCCAGGAGAGGCTGACCATGTGGTCGGTGAACGCGTCGCCGTGGCCGGGGCCGGTGGCGGCGGGGGCGGTCATCGGTGGCGTCATCTGGGCGGTCATCAGGAGTTCCTTTCGTCCGGGATCCGCAGTTCCCGCACGTGGGGGCGGGAGAAGGCGTAGAGCAGCAGCGCGACGAAGCCGCCGGCGAACAGCAGCGCGGCCGTGCCGAGACCGAGAACCTGTGCGAGGAAGCCGAAACCGACCATCGTGAGCGGCGTCAGCGCGTCGTCGGTGAGCGTGAGGACGGATCCGACGCGGCCGATGTACTCCTCGTCGACCGACGCCTGGAACGCGCCGGAGAGCATCGGTGAGGCCAGGCCCGCGACGACACCGACGACGGTCATGCCGGCGAGGGTGGCGGCGTAGCCCGCGTTGCCGACGAGTCCGAGCGACCCGGCCTGGGCGAACAGCAGGAGCACGGCGGCGCGCAACGGCCGTTCCGGCCGCCACTTCAGCGCGATCAGCGTGCCGATCGCCGCGCCACCGCCCATCGCCGCGGTCAGCCACCCCAGTCCGACCCCGCCCCAGCCCCTGCCGACGGCGTGCAGCGCGAGACCGACCGCGACCACCGGGCTGACGAAGACGTTGAGGCCGGACAACGTGATCACGAGGTCCCGGACCTTCGGCGTGTGCCGCAGGTACGCCAGCCCGTCGCGGATGTCGGCGCGGACCGTGCCGCCGGTGGAGCGGGCCAGCGGCCAGCGCGGCCGGACCGCGACCAGCACCGCGAGCACCACGGCGAACGAGAGGAGGTCGAGCGCCATGGCGCCGCCCAGTCCCCACGCCACCAGCACGAGACCGCCGAGCGGTGCGCCGAGCACGCCGGCGAGCCGGTCGAGCAGCTGCCGCAAGGCCGACAGCCTGACCAGTTCGGTCCTGCGCACCAGCTGCCGGGGGAACGCGCCGGCCGCGGGCCCGTAGAACGCGTCCGCCACACCGAACAGCAGGCCGACCGCCATCAGCAGACCGGCGGACACCCCGGTCGCGGCGAGCGCGGTGAGCGCCCCGGCGAGCACGACGATCCGCGCCACGTCCGCGCCGATCATCATGCGGCGGGCGTCGAACCGGTCGGTGAGCGCGCCGCCGACGATGGTCAGCAGGGCGCGCGGGATGGTGGCGCAGGCCAGCACCAGGCCGGCGAGGCCCGCGTTGCCGAGCTGCGCGGCGGTGAACGCCAGTGCGACGTACCAGATCTCGTCACCGACCGCGGACACGCCGGTGGCGAACGCCCAGCCCAGCGCGCGGCGGTCGCGCCAGAGGCTGCGCGGCGCCCCGGTCGCGGCCTCGGGGGCGGCCGGTCGACGACTGCTGACGGACATCGTTCCTCCGAGACGTTCTTTTCGGGCTGTCGTGAGCGGGACAGCCACCAATCTCGGACAGCCCGCTATCCCGGCGACATCACGGGGCAATCGGCGTGGAATAGGCCGCCCGAATTGCACCGGCAGACCACCGAGAAAGCTGCCTGAACTGCGGATACACCCCCGACTATCCCGAGAGTCCCGGAACGGGTGGCCGTGATAGCGGCGGGATTGTCAGCGGGATAGGGCCGGGATTCTCGCGCCGAATAGTTTTTGGACATCAGCCGGGAACAACCGCTGAGAATCCCCCGGAAATGTCGCGAGGAGATCGCCATGACGCACGCCCTGATGACCCGGATCGCCACCACCGCCGCCGGTGCCGCGCTCGTCCTCGGACTCGGCGCCGCGGTCGCCGACGCGGTCGTGCCGGCCGGTTCCGCTCAGGTCGCGGCGGACAGCAACCCGTGGAACGGCGGGCAGGACGACAGCAACCCGTGGAACGGCACCCCCGACAGCAACCCCTGGAACGGGACCCCGGACAGCAACCCGTGGAACGGCGCGCAGGACAGCAACCCCTGGAACTGACTCCGTCCCAGGGGTCGAGGCGGAACCGCCCCTACCCCGCGGCGAGCCCGGTGAGCGCCTGCTCCGCGGCCACCCGCTCCCGGTCCATCCCGCGGTCGCCGAAGGTCTGCACCGCGTGCAGCACGAGCTCCGACGCCCGGTTCGACTCGCCGAGCCGCGCGAGCACCGGCGCCAGGTCCAGCCGGACCGCCGCCGCGCCGACGTGGTCCATGATCCGCTCCCGCGCCGCCAGCGCCTGTTCGAAGTAGCCGAGCGCCGCGCGGTCCCGGCCGAGCACCGCGTTCACCTCGCCGAGGTTGCGCAGCAGGTGCCCCTCGCCGATCACGTCCCGGCTCTCCCGCACCATGTCCAGCACCCGCGCGAACGTGCGCGCGGCCTCCTGGTGCTCCCCGGCCCGCACCTGCACCTGGCCGATCCGCCGCAGCGCGTGCGGGATCCCGCTGCGAAAGCCCGCGTCCTCGAAGATCGAGATCGCCTCGGACAGCTGCGCCCTGGCCTCGTCGGTGCGGCCGCGCCGGCACAGGACGTCGGTCTGGTGCGTCAGCACGATTCCCCGCCCCACCAGGTCTTGCGCGCGGTCGAGGTCGCGCATCGCGGCGGCGTAGAGCACGAGCGCGCCGTCGTCGTCACCCGCCCAGCGCGCGAGCAGCCCGAGGTCGCGGCGGCACAGCGCCAGGCCGCGCGGGTCGTCGAGGTCGACGAACGTCGCCAGCGCCGCCGTCAGCGCCTCGTGCGCGCGGGAGGTCTGGCCGCGGTTGATGTGCAGCGTGCCCAGCGAGCTCAGCACCGCCGCCGTGCCGAGGGCGTTGCCGGCGGACCGGGTGGCCTGCAACGCCTTCTCGTGCGTCTTCTCCCAGTCGTCGAGGTAGCCGTGCGACTCGAACAGCGTCGCGGACGTGACGGCCAGGTCCCAGCACGCCTCGTCGAACCCTGCGTCGGCGGCCTGGGCGATCGCCGCGCACAGGTTGGCCTGCTCGCCGTCGAGCCACTCCAGCGGGTCCGCGAGCACCTGCTGCACGTAGGTCGGCGGCGGGTTCCACCGCGCCGCGCCGCCGTGCAGGATCGCGTGGTCGCCGCCGTAGATCGCGCGGTGGGCCTGCTCCGCCAGCGAAAGCCAGCCGCCGAGCACGCGGCCCACCGCCGCGCGGCGCTCCTCCTGCGGCACCTCGGCGCGCAGCTTCTCGAGCGCGAACAGCCGCACGATGTCCTGGTAGCGGTAGCGGAACTCACCCGTGCGCTCCACTGTGGACACGTCGAGCATCTGCACGTCCACCAGCGGTTCCAGCAGGTCCGACGGGTAGCGCGAGTCGTCGTCGAGCACCGCGCCCGCCACCCAGCCGGGCAGCTCGGGTCCCTGCGCGAGGCCGAGCAGGCCGAACAACGTGCGCGACCGGCGATCCATCCCGTTGTGCGTCAGGGAAAGGCTCGCGCGGATCGTCATCTCGCCGTGCGCCAGCTCGTCGAGCCGGTGCCGTTCGCTCGCGAGCCGGTGCACCATCGAGGCGAGCGACCAGTGCGGCCGGGCCGCGAGCCGGGCGGCGATGATCCGCAGCGCGAGCGGCAGCCCGCCCACCGTGCGCACCAGCGCCTCGGCGGCCTCGGGTTCGCGCGCCACGCGGTCGG
Organism: Lentzea sp. NPDC060358; assembly: GCF_042725365.1. NCBI lineage: Bacteria > Bacillati > Actinomycetota > Actinomycetes > Pseudonocardiales > Pseudonocardiaceae > Lentzea > Lentzea sp. NPDC060358. Next base: position 32,888 of record NZ_JBHXCW010000056.1, read on the forward strand.
TGCCGACGACCCGGCCGAGCAGTTCCAGCGACTGGGCGGGCGTGAACACCTCGACCTCGACCTGGCGCGCGCCCGGCACGCCGGTGAGCCGCGACCGGCTCGTCACGAGCACCGCGCACTGGTTGCTGCCCGGCAGCAGCGGGATGACCTGGCTCTCGGAGGAGGCGTCGTCGAGCACGACGAGCGTGCGCCGTTGCGCCATCAGCGTCCGGTACATCTCGACGCGCTCGTCCAGGGTGATCGGGATGACGGGGCCGGGGATGCCCAGCGCCAGCAGGAACCTGCCGAGGACGTCGATCGCGGCGGCGGGTTCCTCCCGCGTGCCGCGCAGGTCGCAGTAGAGCTGGCCGTCCGGGAACCGCTCGGCGATCCGGTGGCCGACGTGGGCGGCGACGGTGGTCTTGCCGCTGCCGGGTCTGCCGATCACGACGACCACGCCCACGGCTCTTCGCCCGCTGGTGAGCACGGCCTCGGCGGTGCGGATCAGCGCGTCGTTGCCGACGAAGTCGGCGGTGTCGGCGGGCAGCTGGCGCGGGCGTTCGAAGCTCGGGGCGGGCGCGGCGACCGGCCCGGCCGGCTCGGCCTGGGCGGCGACGGCGTCCCCGGAGAGGATCGCGGACTCCAGCAGCCGCAACCGCTCCCCCGGTTCCAGGCCCAGCTCCTCGACGAGCAGGTGCCGGCCCGCCCGGTACACCTCCAGCGCCTCGCCCTGCCGGCCGCCGCGGTGCAGCGCGAGCATCAGCAGGGCGCGCGGCCGTTCGCGCATCGGGTGCTCGTGCACCAGGCGGGTGACCTCGCCGACGATCTGGTGGTGGCGCCCGAGTTCGAGCTCCAGCTCGAGGTGGTCCTCGGTGGCGGTGAGCAGGTCCTCGTCGAGGCGCAGCGCACGGCTGCGCAGCGCCGGGTTCGGCAGCCCGCTCAGGCAGGGCCCGCGCCACAGCGCCACGGCCGAGCGCAGCAGGGTCGCGGCTTCGGCGGCCCTGCCCTCCTTCACCAGCACGCGGGCCTCGGCCAGCTTGCCCGCGAAGACGTGCATGTCGAGCGTGTTGGCGCCGAGCAGCAACTGGTAGCCGGGCACGCGCGTGACGATCGGCAGGTCGACCCCGGCGTCCACCATGGTCTTGCGCAGCCGCGAGACGCAGATCTGCACCTGGGTGCGCGCGGTGTCCGGCGGTTCCTGGTTCCACAGCGTGTCGACGATCTGGTCCGTGCTGACGACCTGGTTGGCCTCCATCAGCAGCAGGGCCAGGACGACCTGCTGACGGCCCGGCGTCACCGGCACCGGTCCCGACGGTCCCTCGACCTCGATCGGCCCGAGGATCCGCAACACCGAACCGCCCGTTTCGCGCAGCACAGCACCCACGTCCGCCGCCCCTCCCTGTACGTCCCCCCAGCGACCGACTGCGCCAATGTATGGAACCGGGAAGTTCTTGTACATCCGGCGGATGCTCCAAGTCTCGCCAAGCGGGCCGGAATTTCACGCGGATGGCGCCGGGAAAGCGCCGTGATAGGCCTGGGTTATCGGCAGCTGCGAGAGTGGGCATAGATTCTGAGCGCCCGAAGGAGTTCGCCATGACGGCAGACCGCCGGCGCACGCCGCCCAGCGCGGCGACGCTGGCCGCGGGCGTGGACCACGTCCGGTTGTCCTACCTGTACCTGGACGCGGGTGACCTGGACGCGTACGCGTCCCTGCTGCACGAGGACGTGCAGGTGCGCCAGCCCGGCACGCCGACCGGCCACGGCCGTGACGCCGCGGTGCGGCTGGCAGGTACCCGCGGCAGCCACGAACTGTTCAAGGTCGTCGCGGAAGGGCATTGCGTGGTGGCGGTCGGGCATTACTCGCCACCGGCCGCCGGGGTCGTGCGCGAATTCGATTTCGCGGACTTCTTCACGCTGTCCGACGACTCCCTGCTGCTGAGCCGGCGGCGGTTCTACTACCTGCCGCCACCCGGACCGGCCGTGTAGCAAGTTGTCTTGTTGTGTTGCATCTTGTTGACAGTCCGTGTTGATGTCCGAGAACCTGAGGCGTCGGGACCCTGCGCGGAGGGACAACGCCCATGCCACGGAAGCCAACTCGCCGGGACTTCTTCAAGGTGGCGGGGGTGGTGGCCGGGGCGGGCGCGGTGACACCGGGCCGGGCCGCCGCGGCACCCGCCGACGAGACGCTCGCGGGCTACAGCGGCCACACCACCGACGGCCGCAGCGTCACGGTGACGAGCACGGCCGGGCAGCAGGTGCGGATCACCGCCTACGGCGACCACGTCGTCCGGTACCGCGCGATCCGCGGCGGGGAGCACTTCTTCGCCGACGACCGGTACGAGATGGTCGACCCGGCGAGCCACGCGTCCATGGGCGGCAGCCTGCGGGTCGTGGACGGCGGCGACCGGCTGACCATCACCACCCCCGCGGCCGACGGCGTGGAGGTGGTGCTGCACAAGAACCCCCTGCGGGCCGAGTTCCGCGCCAGGTCCGGCGAGACGTTCGCCGCGGAGACCGCGACCAGGAGCCTGACCTGGAGCGGAAGCGTGGTTCGGCAGTCGTTCGCCGCACCGGCCGCCGGTGAGCGCTTCGTCAAGGCGGGCCACGGGCTCTACGGGCGCGCGCCGAAGGTCGACCGGACCGGCGACGTCGTCGCGCACAACTACCCGTTGCAGTCCCGGCACATCGACCAGGCACCGGCGATCGTGCCGATGTACCTGTCCTCGCGCGGATACGCGATCTTCTTCAACACCACCTTCGACACGACGTTCGACTTCGGTGGCACCTACGGGTTCTCCGCCGACGGCCACGACTCGCCCGGCGTCCCGCCGCAGCTCGACTACTTCGTGATCAAGGGACCGGAGTTCGCGACGCTGCTCGACCGCTACACGCGGCTGACCGGGCGGCCGAGGTTCCCGCGGCTCGGCGTCTTCGGGCTGCAGCTGTCGGACAAGAACTTCCCGGGCGTCAGCGACCAGAACTGGTGGACGGGCCGGATCACCGCGCTGCGCGGCGCCGGGTTCCCGCTCGACGTCCAGGTCAACGACAACCGGTGGCGCACCGGGTCCGGCGAGTGGGCCGGGTCGTGGTTCGAGTTCAGCCCGCAGCGCTGGCCGGACCCGGCGGGCTTCAAGCGGTGGGCCGACGAGCACGGCGTGCTGACCACGCTCGACTACAACCGCAACAACTCCAACGAGATGGCGGGCTGGATCGGCGGTCCCCCGCCCGGCTACAGCTTCCAGCCCGGCGACCTGACCGGCGTCGACCACCCCGACGCGGTGCCGGACTGGAGCAACCCGGCGGCCAGGGCGTGGGTGTGGGAGGTGTTCTGGTCCAAGGCGTTCGACCCGGCGCTGGGCTTCCCCGGCGACGCGCTCTGGATCGACGAGCCGGACGAGCTGGGCCCGATCCCGTACAGCGCCCTGGCGGCCAACGGACAGCGGTGGTCCGAGCTGCGCAACGCCTACTTCCTCTACTGCCAGAAGGGAGTCGGGCAGGAGGGCTGGGACCGCCAGGTCGGCAGGGCCCGGCGGCCGTGGACCTTCACCCGCGGCGCGACGGCGGGCCAGCAGCGCTACGGCCACCTGTGGACCGGCGACATCGAGTCGACCTACGCCGAGATGAAGGAGCAGATCCGCGGCATGCAGAACGCGGGCCTCGGCGGGTTCCCGTACGCCAACATCGACGCGGGCGGCTTCTTCGGCGGGGTCGTCTCGAGCGGTCTCTACCGCAACTGGGTGGCCGCCTGGGCGAGCCTGTCCCCGGTGTGGCGCCCGCACTCCAACGGCGACACGGCCGCGCTCGGCCCGGCCGGGTCGCGCTGGCCGATCGACCAGGGAACCGCCGAGCAGGCGGACTTCCTCAGGTACAGCAGGCTGCGCTACACGTTCATGCCGTACGTCTACACGATCGCGCACATCGCGCACGCGACCGGCGTGCCGATGGCGAGGGCGATGGTCGTCGACCACCAGAGCAACGCGATGGCGTACACGCACGACCTGCAGTACATGTGGGGGCCGTCGATCCTCGTGATGCCGGTGACCACCGACGTGCCGGGCGAGGTGCAGAAGGTCTGGCTGCCCGCTGGCGAGACCTGGTACGACTTCTGGACCGACGCGCGGCACGCGGGCTCGGACACCGCGGAGAAGAACTGCGTCACGCGCACCGGCGAGATCCTGATGTTCGTGAAGGCGGGCAGCATCCTGCCGAAGTACAAGTACGCGCAGAGCACCGCCTTCCTGGACAAGACCCAGCTCGAGCTCGACGTGTACGCGGGCGAGGACGGCTCGCTCACGCTCTACGAGGACGACGGCACGACCGAGGACTTCCGCTCGAACGCGGCGGCCACGACCCGGATCTCGTTCAGCGACAACGGTGTGCGAACCACGATCGACCACCCCGCCGGCACCTACGCCGGAGCACCGGCAGCGCGGCGCTACGTCGTGCGCGTGCACGGCCTCGACGCCCCGGTCGGCATGCGCGTGAACGGCACGTCCCCGGCCGCGTTCACCGGTGAGGCGGCGGCGGTGCTGAACGGCACCGGCCAGGTCTGGGACGCGACGCGCAAGGTGCTGACCGTCGTGACCCCGATGATCACCGTTCGGTCCGGCGGCACGGCGGCGACCGTCGAGCCGAGCGGCACGCCGTTCCCGGCGCCGTCCGCGAGGACGGTGCACGGGGCCGAGGACGCGGCACGCGGCGGAGCGGTCCTCGCGAGCCGGCACCCCGGCTACACCGGCACCGGCTACGTCGACTTCGCCCACGACGCCGACGACCATGTCGAGTGGACCGTCACCGTGCCCGCCGCCGGCACCCGTTCCCTGGGATTCCGCTACGCCAACGGCGGAACCGCTGACCGTCCACTGAGGATCACCGTGAACGGCGCGGTGGTCGCCACCGGCCTGTCCTTCCCGCCCACGGGCGACTGGCGGACGTGGCGCACCGCCACCCTGACCGCGGCGCTCCCGGCCGGGTCCGTGCGGATCCGCGCGACCGCGACCGGGTCGAGCGCCGGCAACCTCGACTGCCTGGTCGTCGACTGACCTCAGAAGGCCACGGAGGCGTACTGCAGCCCGCCGGTGCTCTCGACCACGACCGCGGCGAGGTCGTTCCTGGCCAGGGCCACCACGCCGTCGAGCGAGGTGCCGGCGACCGACCCGGTGGCGGACCCGGCCCAGCTCGCGGCGACCGCCCGCGTGCCCGACCGGGAGACGACCACGACCCGAAGCGCCTCGCCGTCCGGGAACC
>NZ_JBHXCW010000057.1:0-37894 GCF_042725365.1 Lentzea sp. NPDC060358
GGCCCACGGCCTGCCCGGCGTTTCCGTTGTGCTTGTCAGCCCCGGACGACGCTCACCAGGTGCTCGACGACCTCGGCCACCGGCACGTCGGTGCGCTCGCCGGACTTGCGGTCCTTCACCTCGACGACGCCGTCCTTCAGGCCGCGGCCGACCACCAGGATCGTCGGGATGCCGACGAGCTCGGCGTCCGCGAACTTCACGCCGGGGCTCGCCTTGCGGTCGTCCAGCAGGACCTTCAGGCCCTTGCCGCTGAGCTGCTTCGCGAAGTCCTCACCGGCCTGCAGGAGCGCCTCGTCCTTGCCGGCGACGACGACGTGCACGTCCGCGGGCGCCACGTTGCGGGGCCAGATCAGGCCGCGGTCGTCGTGCGACTGCTCGGCGATCGCCGCGACGAGGCGCGAGACGCCCACGCCGTACGAGCCCATCGTGATGCGGACGGGCTTCGAGTCGGGGCCGAGCGCGTCGAGCGAGAACGCGTCCGCGTACTTGCGGCCCAGCTGGAAGATGTGGCCGATCTCGATGCCGCGCGCGGCGACCAGCACGCCCTTGCCGTCCGGCGACGCGTCGCCCTCGCGGACCTCGGCGACGTCGATGACGCCGTCGGGCGTGAAGTCGCGGCCCACCACCAGGTCCACGACGTGGTGGTCGGCCTTGTCCGCGCCGGTGACCCACGCGGTGCCCTTGACGACGCGGGGGTCGGCGAGGAAGCGGACGCCGTTGCCCTGGATCGCGCCCGGACCGATGTAGCCCTTGACCAGGAACGTGTTCTTGGCGAAGTCGGCCTCGTCGAGCATCGCGACCTCGGCGGGCTCCAGCGCGGCCTCGAGGCGCTTGAAGTCGACCTCGCGGTCGCCGGGCACCGCCACGGCCAGCAGCTCCCACTCCTTGCCGGGCTGGCGGAGCTTCACCAGGACGTTCTTCAGGGTGTCGGCCGCGGTGAACTCGCGGTCGGTGTTCGCGTTGAGGAAGTCCACCAGCGACTCGATTGTGGGCGTGCCCGGCGTGTGGTGCACCTGCGCGGCGGGCTTGTCCTCGATCGACTGCTCGGCGGGCACGGGCGTGGTGACGGCCTCGACGTTCGCCGCGTAGCCGGACTCCGTGCTGCGCACGAAGGTGTCCTCACCCGTCTCGGCGACGGCCAGGAACTCCTCGGACGCCGACCCGCCCATCGCACCGGACGTGGCCGACACGACGACGTAGTCGAGGCCGAGGCGGTCGAAGATGCGGATGTAGGCGTCGCGGTGGTCCTGGTAGGACTGGCTCAGGCCCTCGTCGGTGAGGTCGAACGAGTACGAGTCCTTCATCAGGAACTCGCGCCCGCGCAGAATGCCCGCGCGGGGACGCGCCTCGTCGCGGTACTTGGTCTGGATCTGGTAGAGCGTGACCGGGTAGTCCTTGTAGGAGCTGTACTCGCCCTTGACGGTGAGCGTGAACAGCTCCTCGTGCGTGGGGCCGAGCAGGTAGTCGGCACCCTTGCGGTCCTTGAGCCGGAAGATGTTGGGCCCGTACTCCTCCCACCGGTTGGTCGCCTCGTAGGGCTCCTTGGGCAGCAGGGCGGGGAACTGGATCTCCTGCGCGCCGAACGCGTCCATCTCCTCGCGGACGACGGTCTCGATGTTGCGCAGCACCCGCAGTCCCAGCGGCAGCCAGGAGTATCCGCCCGGCGCGACGCGGCGGACGTAGCCGGCGCGCACCAGCAGCTTGTGGCTGGGCACTTCGGCGTCGGCCGGGTCCTCGCGAAGAGTGCGCAGGAACAGCGACGACATCCTGGTGATCACGGTGGGTACTCCTCGTTCACGGGCTGTCGGAGCAGCCTACTGGTTGCCCCGTCGGCGACTGCGCGGCGGCGGCTGCCACCACCTCTGAACTGCACTTCCGAAAACTGTCAGACCCCCTGAGTAGCGTCCCCTCCATGCCGCTGACCATTGCCATGATCACGATCGACACCGGCGACGCCCGCAAGCTCGCGCAGTTCTGGACGGCCGCCCTGGGCACTCAGATCCAGGACGACTGGGGCGAGTTCATCGTCCTCGCCCCGAACACCGAGGGCGGCCCGGCCGTCGGCATCCAGCAGGTACCGGACGCGACCCCGGGCAAGAACCGCGTCCACTTCGACTCGCACGTGCCCGACCGCAAGGCGGAGGTCGCGCGGCTGGTCGGGCTGGGCGCGACCGAGGTGGCGGTGCACAGCGTGCCCGGCCTGGTCTGGTCCGTGCTGGCCGATCCGGATGGCAACGAGTTCTGCGTCGGGCAGGCGGGCGAGGAACTCTAGGCGGGGCGTGGTGGGCCGGGGAGCGCGCCCCTCGGGCTCGGTCGGCCTGGATCCGGTCGGCCTGGGTCCAGGTGGCCGGTCGGCCTAGGTCCAGTCGGCCCGGTCGGGTCCAGCCTGACCAGCGTCTCGCCAGCTTGGCCCCACGCTGGTCAGGCCCAACCCGGTCAGGCCCCAGCCACACGGGTCCCACGCTGGTCGGGTCCCACGCTGGTCAGGCCCAACCCGGTCGGTTCCAGGCCGGTCGGGTCCCACGCCTGTCGGGCCCCAGGCCTGTCGGGCCCCAGGCCTGTCGGGCTCAAGACGGTCTGTCCCAGCCCGTTAGGCCCTAGGCCGCTCGGGTCCCAGTCCGACCGGCCTCAAGCCAGCCAGGCCCAACCCGGTCGGGCCAGCCTGCTCGGCCCCAGCCCGCTCGGGCCCAAGCCGGTCGGTCCCAAGCCAGGAGGTCCCAAGCCGCTCAGTCAGAAGTCGCTCAGGCCCAGCCCGCTCAAGCCCCAGGACCTCAGGTCCCAGCCCGGTCAGCCCAGCCCAGGGAGCCCCAGCCCACCAGCGCTCAGCCCGCCAGGTCTCAGCCCACCAGCTCTCAACCCGTCAGCCCCAACCCACCAGCCCTCAGCCCGCCAGGTCCACCGGCAGCCCGTAGTCGGTCCACGTCCGCACCACCCCGAACCCGGCGCGGTCGTAGACCCCGAGCGCCCCGGTCGGGTTGATCGAGTCCACGGACAGCCCGGCGCGCTGGTAGCCCTGCGCCCTCGCCTGGACCAGGGTCCGGCCGAGCAGGGCCGCGGCCACGCCGCGTCCGCGGTGCGGCGCGAGCGTGCCGACGTCGCCGATCCACAGCTCGCGCACGCCGGTCGTCTCCTCGACGACCGGGTAGTGCCGGGACAGCACGAACCCGACCACGGCGCCCTCGTGCAGCGCCAGGAAGGAGGTGTCGCGGACGAACCGCGGGCTGTCGGTGAACGACTCGGCCCACTCCCGCGGGCTGAGGTCGACGGAGCCCCAGTGGCCGCGGAACGCCTCGTTGCAGACCAGCCGCAGCTCCTCGTCGCGGGACGGCGTAGCCGGGACGACCTCGTAGCCCGCCGGGACCGGGACCTGGGCGAGTGACTCGCCCAGTGCCACCTCCAGGTCGTGGAAGTGGCGGTCCGCGCGGAACCCCAGCTGCTCGGCCAGCTCGCGGTGGCCGGTGGCGCGGTGGTCGACCATGGTGCACACCGCCAGCGGCATCGTGGGGTGGCGGGCGACGTGGAGATCGCGCGCCATCTCGGTGAGACGCCGCAGCAGCCGGCGGCCGATGCCCCTGCGCCGGAACTCGGGGTGCACGGTGCCGGCGAGCCGGATTCGTTGTGTGCCAACGGGGTTGTCGCGCGGTTCGAACAGTCCGTAGGCCGCCAGGACGCCGTCTGCGGCCACTCCGACCGAGCGGTCGTGCAGGCCGGGCTTGGCGAGCTCCTCGCCGAACTCCTCTTCGGACCGCGGGTCGCCGAGGTCGTCGAACGCGTCGGCGGCGTTGTGGAGCGCGGCCACCACCGAGGTGTCCGCTGCCGTGAGCGTGCGCCACACGAGTTCCACGCCGACCGACGCTACGGGGAGGTGGTGAGACCGACAACCGAATAACGCGTTGCCCCGCCCTCGCGGGGAACGTCATCCTGCGTGCGATGACGACTCCGGAGATCGCACCGCTGCACGAGGACCTGACGTTCCACGGTCCCCTGTCCGACCAACGGGCCGCCCGCCTGATCCGCTCGCTGCACCCGCTGGACGACGCCCACGTGTTCGACGCGGGCTGTGGCTGGGCGGAGTTCCTGCTGCGGGTGCTGGAGGCCGAGCCCACCGCGACCGGGACGGGCGTGGACCTCGACGCCGCCGCCATCGCGCACGGCCTGGCCAACGCCGACGCGCGTGGCCTGAGCTCGCGCGTCGACCTGCGGGTGGGCGACGTGGCCCAGTTCCAGCCGGACAGGCCGGTGGACGTGGCCGTCGTCAACGGCGCCAGCCAGGTCTGGGGCGGGGATCCGTTGCAGCACACGGCGAACGCGCTGACGGCCGTGCGGTCGCTGCTGCGGCCGGGCGGGAAGCTGTTGCGGCCGGGCGGGAAGCTGTTGCTGGGTGAGGGGTTTCTGGGAACGCGAACCGACCGGCGAGCAACTGGCGGCGATGCCGATCCCCCGCAACCAGTACGGGTCGCTGGCCGACCTGGTGGACCTCGCCCACACCCACGGCTACCGGCTGCTGGGCGTGGAGCAGGCGAGCCTCGACGAGTGGGACGTGTTCGAGAACGGCCACGGCCTCGCCTGGGAACGCTGGCTGCGCGCCAACCCGGACTCCCCGCACGCGGACGAGGTCAGGGCGCGGGCGGACACCCACCGCGGCTACCGCCTGCGCGGGTGGCGCGGCACGCTCGGCCTGGCCTACCTGACGCTCCAGGCGCCGTAGGGGCCGGAGCCAGGCGCGGCACCCGGTTCACGGGCAGGCACCCGCGAAGCCACCACACGGCGAAGGCCGCCTCCCCCATCGGGAAAGGCGGCCTTCACGCGAACGATCGTCAGTGCTGCGGCGCCCGGCGCGGGCGACCCGTCCGCTCGGTGCGGCCGAACGTGCGACCGCCCTCGGAGCGCTCCGCGCGGCGCGGACCGCCGCGGAACTCGCCGCCCTCGGTGCGACGGCCGGAGCCACCGCGGTACTCACCGCGGCCACCCGTGGCCGGAGCACCGAACCGGCGGCCGGAGCCACCGCTGCGGCGGGCAGGCTTCTCGCGTTCCACGATGGGCTCGCCGGACGGGATGCGGGCGCCGGTGATGCGGACCAGGTCCTCGTCACCGGGGCGCACCTTCGTGCTCTCCGGGCGGATGCCGGCGCGGGCGGCCATGCCCTGCACGGCGCGGCGCTGGTCGTGCGTGACCAGCGTGACGACCGTGCCGGACTGACCGGCGCGCGCCGTGCGGCCCGCGCGGTGCAGGTAGTCCTTCGGGTCGGCCGGCGGGTCGACGTGGACGACCAGCGACACGTCGTCGACGTGGATGCCGCGCGCGGCGACGTCCGTGGCGATCAGGACGGGCGTGGTGCCCTCGCGGAACTCGCCGAGCACCCGCGTGCGGGCGCTCTGGGCCTTGCCGCCGTGCAGCGCGCCGGCGTGGACGCCGACCGAGCGCAGCTTCTTGGCCAGGCGGTCGACGTGGTGCTTGGTGCGCACGAACATGATCGTGCGGCCCTCGCGCGCGGCCACCTCGGTCACCACGTTCTGCTTGTCCTCCTGGGACACGAGCAGCAGGTGGTGCTCCATGGTCGTGACGCTCGCGGTGGGCGGGGCCACCGAGTGCGTCACCGGGGAGTGCAGGTACTGGCGGACCAGCTTGTCGACGTCGCCGTCGAGCGTCGCGGAGAACAGCAGGCGCTGCCCGTCCTGCGGGGTCAGGTCCATGATCGCGCGGACCTGGGGCATGAAGCCCATGTCGGCCATCTGGTCGGCCTCGTCCAGCGCGGTGATCTCGACGGAGCCGAGGTCGCACGTGCCCTGGCGGACGTGGTCGGACAGCCGGCCCGGCGTGGCGATCAGCAGGTCGACGCCGCGGCGCAGGTGGTCGATCTGGCGCGGGAACGACGTGCCGCCGACGACGACCCGGCACCACAGGCCCAGCGCGCGGGCGTGCGGCATGAGCGCCGTCTCCACCTGCATCGCGAGCTCACGGGTGGGGACGAGGATGAGACCGCGCGGCTTGTGCGGCGCGGAACGGCCGCCGGCGAGGCGGGTCAGCATCGCGAGACCGAACGCCAGCGTCTTGCCGGAGCCGGTCTGGCCGCGGCCGAGGATGTCCTTGCCCGACATCGAGTCGGGCAGGGTGGCCGCCTGAATGGGGAACGGCTCGGTGATCTCGTTGGCGGCCAGCGAACGGATCAGCGCGTCGGAAAGGCCGAGCTCGGCGAACGAGGGCAGCGGGCCTTCCGGCAGCGTGCTCTCGAAGTGCTCGGCGACGATCGGTTCCTCGACCCGCGCTTGCGGACGCGAGGAGTTGCCCTGGCGGCCCGAGCGGCGCCGCGGTGACCTGCGGCTGGTGGAACGCTCGGAACGACCTTCGGACATGGGTGGCAAAACAAACCTCCGAGACATGGCACGTCTCAAGGCTGCCCCGCGCGTGTCGCGGTGCCAGTTCACAAGGACGGGCCCGGCGTGGTGGCCACGCCGTGATGAGTGGGTGGACGCACCGGTCAACGGCGGTCAAGCCTTCATCGGTGCTTCTTCAGTCTAGCTGATCTCCGCGAACGCGTTGCGCGCCCGGCCGTGTTGTTGGACACTGCCGGGCGCACTCGTGCGTCAGGACATCCCCGCCACGTCCAGCAACGTCGTGACCAGCGCGGACGGGTCCGCGATCTCCGGCGGCAGGCCGCGCGAGGCGAACCAGCCGCTGATGTTGCGGACGTCGCGGTCGAGGAACTCCGCGCCGCGCGGGTTCGCGACGAGGTCGACCACCTGCGGCAGGTCGATCAGGACCAACCGGCCTTCGTGGACCATCAGGTTGTACGCGGACAGGTCGCCGTGCGCGAGTCCCGCGTCGGCGAGCGTCGTCAGCGTCGCGACCAGCTGGCGCCACAGGTCGAGCAGCTCGTCCTCGTCCGGGCGGGCCTGCGCGAGCCTCGGCGCCGCGGTGCCCTCGTCGTCCCCGATGAACTCGAGCAGCAGCTCGGTGCCGCTGCGCTGCACGGGGTACGGCACGGGGGCGCCGAGCTGCCACAGCCGGGTGAGCGCGGCGAACTCCGCGACCGCCCACTGCTCCGCGATGAGGTTGCGCCCGAACGCGGTGCGGTTCGCGATGGCACGCGTCTCGCGGGACTTCTTCATCCGCCGGCCCTCGAGGTAGCCCGCGTCGCGGTGGAACATCCGGTGGTCGTTGCTGCGGTAGCGCTTGGCGGCGAGCAGGCACGCCTTCTCGCCCATCGCGCGTTCGAGCAGGAAGACGTCGGCCTCCTTGCCGGTCTTCACGATGCCGAGCTCGCGGTCCACCGCGGCCAGTTCCGTGACGAGCCAGCTCGGGTGCGGCTTCGGCCCCTGCTCGGCGTCGCCCCACGTGGACCAGCGGTCGCCGTCCTCGGGGGTGTCCTCGGCGCTGAGCTGGTCCTCGCGCAGCCGGGCGATCCGCAGCTTTTCTTCTTCGGTCATGCGACCGCGGCGGGTGGGCTCCGCGTCGTCGGTGCGCTTGGTGCGCTTTCCCTTGCGCCGCATGGTGTCGGCGTCGTCGTAAGAGGATTCGTAGCGCTCGTAGAGATCGTGCTCGCGCACGGTGGGGTCTCCCAAGGTGGTGAAGGGTGACCGCCCTGCGGCGCTCTGCGATCAAACGGTGCTGATCAGGCGCGAAGGGCGGCTGGACGGGTCGCGCGTGCGGTGCCACGTCCGAAGACAGGCTCTGACATCACGCACCTCCTCGATCCAGCCTCGACGCTTCGAGGCAGAAGACTGCCCTGCGACCCCCACCGGCCGCAACCGAATTAACCGGTGATCAGGTCCGCGGTCCCCTCGCCGGTCGGGATGATCGTCAGACCGGCCTTCTTCGCGAGCTTGACCAGGCCTTTCAGATCGCCCGGCTCGACGCTCGTGGTCGTGATCGCGCGGGCCAGCAGGCCCTTGTGCGCCTTGTTGAAGTGGCTGACGACCTTGCCCTCGGCGGTCACCACCCGCACGACGACGGCGTGCGGGACCCTCGCGAGGCTCGAGTACGCGCCGGACCGCAGGTCGACGACGAACTCGTCGGCCTCGCGCAGGACGGGCTCGAGCGACGGCTTCCACACGGCGCGCAGGCTGCCGTGCGACGGGAGCACGCTGCCGCCGGACAGCCGGTACGCGGGCACGGGGTCGCCGCCGCGCAGCACCCCGAACAGCGCCGACGCGACGGCGAGCCGCTGGTAGGCGCGCTCCTTCTCGACCTTCCTCAACGACGGGAAGTCGAGGTTGTCGTAGAGCACGCCGGTGTAGCGCAGCAGCGCGGGCGAGGTCTGCGAGGTGCGCAACGCCGCGTTGCGATGCACCTCGTCGACCTGGCGCTCGGAGATGTCGAGCGCCTTGAGGCTCGCCGGGACGTCGGCGGCGAGGTCGGCCAGCGCCGACACGAGCTTGTCGCGCACGGGGTTCAACTCGGGGAACGACAGCGCGTCGAGGTCGAGCGGCGCGCCCCGGCCGCCGATCGCCTTGGTCTCCGACGGGGGAAGCAGCACCAGCACGGTTCGAGAGCGTAGGGCAACGGCGGGAACTCGCTGAACACCTGAGGTGCCGCCTGGGGCGGAACTGGCACCTGCCGTGGAGCCCGCGGCTCGGGCCGGAGGTCGGCGAGAGCCGGCGGCAGCGGGTCGGGCCGGAGGTCGGCGAGAGCCGGCGGCAGCGGGTCCGTGCCGCCGGACCTGCTCAGCCGCGTCGGCGGCGCGCAGCCCCTCCTCGCCGGGGGTGTCGACCCGGTCAGCGCGCCGACCGGGTCGACAGGCTGCTCAGCCCGCGGCCGCCGAGTGCTCCAGGTCGGCGACCGGGCCCACCACGATGATCGCGGGCGGGCGGATCGCGTGCGCGGCCATGTCGGCCCCCAAAGTGTCCAAAGTGGAGCGAAGCACGCGCTGCGCCGCCGTGCTGCCCTCCTGGACCACGGCGACGGGCGTCGAGCCGGGACGGCCCTCCATCAACGCCGTGGCGAACGCTCCGGCGCGTTCGACGGCCATCATCAGCACGACCGTGCCCCGCAGGCGTGCGATCGCGGGCCAGTCGACGAGCGAACGCGGGTCGTCCGGTGCCACGTGGCCGGAGACGACGACCACCTCGTGCGCGACCCCTCGGTGCGTCACGGGCACACCGGCCAACGCGGGCACACCGAACGCCGACGTCACGCCAGGCACCACGGTCACCGGGATGCCGGCCTCCGCGCACGCCAGCAGCTCCTCGAAGCCGCGGCCGAAGACGTACGGGTCGCCGCCCTTCAACCGGACGACGAACTTGCCCTCCTTGGCGCGGTCGACCAGCGTCTGGTTGATGAAGTCCTGCGTCGCCGCGCGGCCGTAGGGGATCTTCGCCGCGTCCACGACCTCGACGTGCGCGGGCAGTTCCTCCAGCAGCTCGCGGGGGGCCAGGCGGTCCGCCACGACCACGTCCGCCAGCGCGAGCAAGCGCTTGCCCTGCACGGTGATCAGCTCGGGGTCGCCGGGGCCGCCACCCACGAGCGCCACGCCCACGGGCGGTTCCGCCTGGTCCGCGATGCGGCCGTCGCGCAACGCCGCCAGGAGCCCGTCGCGCACCGCGGCCGAACGGCGGTGCTCGCCGCCCGCGAGCACCCCGATCATCATGCCGTCGTGCATGCCACTGGCCGGTGTGACCGCCGTGCCCTCGACGGCGATGTCCGCGCGCACGCAGAACACACGCTGCGAGAGCGCCTCCTCGCCGATCTGCACGTTCACCTCGATGTCGGACGTGCACGCCACCACGTACCACGCGCCTTCGACGTCACCGGTCTCGAACCGGCGCTCGTGCCACCTCAGTTCCCCCGCGTCGACCATGCCCTGGACGGCGGGGGTGACGACGGGCGACACGAGATCGACGACGGCGCCGGACGCGATCAGGCGGGGCAGTCGGCGCTGCGCGACCGTGCCGCCCCCGACCACGAGGACGCGCCGGCCCCGGAGGTCGAGGCCGGCCAGGTAGTGCTGTTCAAAGGGCATGCGTAGAAGCATCCACACGCGACACGCCGTGTCCAGCCGAAGGGAACATGGTCACAGCGCGAGCAGCTCGAACGAGGTCGCGAGGACGCCCCCGAACCGCTGCCCCACGCCCTCGGCCATCCGCCTCAGGAACGGTTCCGGGTCCGCCATGTCGCCACTCAACGCATCCAGGTACGCCTTGTGGGCGCGCAACGACTCCACCGAAGCGGCGAACGAGTCGGTGATGTCCACGGCGTGCGTCGACAACGGCGAGGACGCCGCCGCCACGTACTTGACGCCGTCCCATTTCGGCAGTCCCAGGTCCTGGAACAGCCACCGGTTGCCCGCGTCGCGCACGGCGTCGACCGCCGCGCGTCCCACGGCGATGTGGTCCGCCATGTTCAGGCCGCCACCGCCGGGCCAGTTCTCGCGGAAGTTGCCGGTGATCACGACCTCCGGCCGGTGCCGGCGGATCGCGGCGGCGATGTCGCGGCGCAGCGGGACGCCGTACTCGATGAGGCCGTCCGGGTGGTCCAGGAACTCGACGTCGGTCACGCCGACCACCGCGCACGACGCGATCTGCTCCTTCACGCGCAACGGGCCGCACTCCGCGGGATCCATCGAGTCGATGCCGGCTTCGCCACGGCACGCGAGCAGGTACGCGATCTTCTTGCCCTGGGCGGTCCACCGCGCGATGGCGCCCGCACCGCCGTACTCCATGTCATCGGGGTGAGCGACGACGACCAGCGCGCTCGCCCAGTCCTCCGGCATTGCTTCAAGGTCAGACATGAGGAGCAGGGTGCGCGCCGGAGCACGCACCCTGCAACCGAACCGTCTTACAGCTGGGCGGTGATGACCGAGTTGTAGGTCGCGATGCGGCCGTACACGCCGGGGTAGCCGGCGCCGGCGCACCCGCGGCCCCAGGAGGTGTCACCGATGAGCTTGCCGCCGTAGACGAGCGGGCCACCGGAGTCGCCCTGGCAGGTGTCCGTGCCGCCCTGCGGGAAGCCCGCGCAGACCATGGAGCTGTTGCTGTACTGGGAGTACGCGGTCTTGCAGGTCGAGTCCGACGTCAGCGGCACGTTCGCCTGCAGCAGGTACCGCGAGGCGGACCCGCCGGAGGACGTGGTGCCCCAGCCGAGGATGAGCGCGGAGTTGCCGGCCGCGTAGAGCGCGGTGTCCGACGGGGTGGCGAGCGGCAGGGTCGCCGAGCTGATGTTGCGGTCGAGCGTCAGCACGGCGACGTCGTAGCCGGCGGTCGCGGTGGTGTAACTCGGGTGCACCCAGATCCGGGTCACGGACGCGACCGTGCCCGCGGTGCTCTGCTTGTCGTCACGCCCGTGCACCACGCGGGTGCTGGACGCCGAACGGCCCGCGACGCAGTGCGCGGCGGTGACGACCTTGTTGGTCTTCACGAGCGTGCCGCCGCAGAACTGCGAACCGGACGAGGAGGCGAGGTAGACGACCCACGGGTAGGTCGAGGTGCTCGCCCGCGTGCCGCCGACGATCATCGGCGAGACCTCGTCGGCCTGGGCGGCCGGGGCGGTGAAGAAGATGCTCGCGAGCGCGGACACCACGACGGACACGATCAGGCGATGCAGGGTTTTCGCCATGTTGCCAGTCCTTCCCGATGACGCTGTGTGTGCAGGGAGTGGAGCACTAGCCCACACAGCGTCACCGGGCGGGATTCGGCGGCGTAACCGCCATTAGTCGGAGATGTCCGGCTTGACCGTTGACTCAGCCGATACCGCGCGCGGTGAACGCGGCCTGGACCGTGGCGGCGTCCTTGTCGCCGTGGAGCTTCCTGGCCGCGGCGACCACGGCCTTGGCGGCAGCGGCCATCGTGGTCGACGGCGAGTACGAGAACTGGGACTCCAGCACGATCTTCGCGGACTTGTCGCGGCCGAACGCCTTGTAGACGTCGAAGAGCGCGCGAGACCAGATCTGACCGTCGTGGTGCACCTCGCCGTTGCGGTCGGCGTACTTCAGCTCGGTGTCCGTGCGGCGCAGGCAGTGCGGCGTCCCGGCCGTGTACGCCGTGGCGTCCCAGTCCATGATGCACGCCAACGGGGTCAGCGCCGTGTCCTCGGCGTCGCGCGAGGACAGGACCAGCGCCCACCAGTCTCCGAAGCCCTCGCCGATCGAGCCCGCCTCCGTGCTGGAGCCGAAGCCCGGCACCTGGGCGTCCTGGATGGCGTGACCGAGCTCGTGCCAGACGACCTCGACGTCCTCGGCGTCGTCCACACCGCCGCTGCCGAAGGTGATCTGGTCCTTCGACGGGTCGTAGAACGAGTTGTCGTCGGTCAGGCCGATCGTGGTGATCTTCTGCGGCTCGTTGTTGACGTTCGTGAACCCGAGCCCCTGGATGTACTTCTGCGCCTCCGTCACACCCCAGTAGGCGTTGACCTGCTCGAAGTAGTCGTTGGCGCGGGTGTACTCGAACCTGTTGCCCTTGTTGTACGCGAGCTTGCCCTTGGCACCCGTGGCGGTCGCGTACCTGCCCTTGAGGTAGCCGGAACCGTCCAGATCGGACAGCGCGACCGTCCGGTACGCGGAGGCGGGTACGGCCGAGTCGGCGTCGTTCGCGTCCGCGAGGCCCTGGTTCTGCAGCGCGGCGACAGGGTTGGGGCTGAACACCCTGCCGGTGCCGTCCGCGTGCTTGACCAGGCTCTCGGACCGCACGACCGCACCGGACCCCGCATGCACCAGCGTGCGCTCGGATCCCCTGCCGTTGTCGGAGATCACCTCGTAGACGAGGCCGGTGCCGGGCAGCACCCGCAGGTTCGCGGCCTCGGGCACACCGGCGGACTTCGCCTCGGCGGCCTCGGCGGTGACGGCGGGCGTCACGTCGACCGTCCCGACGGCGAGCCGGCCGTCGTCGACGGTCTTCTCCCCGGTCGCCTTGTCGACGTGCTCGGCGTAGTGGGCGCCCAGGACGACCTTGCCGTCGTAGGTCTGCTCGTACCAGGTGTGCCTGGCGGTCAGGGAGTCGCGGACGGCCAGCAGGCGCAGGCCCTCCTTCGGCGCGGCAGCCTGGGCGGGGGCGGCCGGCAGGGACAGGGCGACGCCCGCGGTGCAGGCGGCGGCGACGAGACGACGGGCTCTCATGTCGGTCTCCAGTGCTTCGGGCCCGGGCAGGGTGGGCCGTGTGCATGGCGACGCTAATCGGCAGGACTTCCGCGGAAACCCTACGAAAGAAGGAAAACCGTCAGTGTTCCCGCACTCCGGGAACAACAACCACGTCGGCTTCGACCGGAATGTCCAGCGTTGGCCCGGTTCCGAAAGCGACGAACGCGACCGCCGCCCCACGCGCGGCCAAGTCGTGCGCGCCCTCGTGGCGGACCTCCGTGCCGGGACGCAGGACCGACGCGACCGACTCGACCGCCGCCGGGCTGCCGACCACGAATGCCGCCCGCCGGATCTCCGCGTCCGCGCGGGGCGTCCGCTGCTCGGCGGGGCCCGGCCCGAGGCCGACCAGCGCGAGCCGGCCGCGCGGCAGCACCCGTGCCGCGGCCACGGTCACGTTGTCGCGCTTGAACTTCTCGGCGGCCAGCTCGACCGGCGCGCCGTGGCCGACCTGGTGCGCGCCGCGCAGCGCCGCCGCCTCCGCGACGCTCGCCGTGCCCATCGAGTTGCGCACCACCGAGCTCGGGTTCGGCACCCCGATCTCGGCCAGCTCCTCGGTCGGGAACGTCAGCAGCTCCGCCGTGTCGCCGTGCCAGAAACCCCAGTCCTCCACCGCGTCCACGATGCCGGGCTCGTCCGCCTTGGCGTCGGCGGTCGCGAACGCCTTGATGGCGCGCAGGTCGAGACCGCCCTGGGAGTCCAGTTCCGACAGTGCCGCGCCCACGGTCGTGGCCGACGCACCGCGCGTGGACCCCACACCGACGATCAGCGTGCGCGGCACGATCCGCAGCACGTTGTCCTTCGTCGCCGCGGCCCTGTCGTCGACCACGATCACCCACGTCGCGTCCTCGCCACCGGGCACCACGTTCGGCGGCAGCGCGGGCAGCGGGAAGTTCAACGGGTTGCGCAGCACGACCTTCTCGCCGGCCTCGATGGCCGCGACGCACGCCGCGACGTCGCCGTCCGCGGTGGCGTCGAGCTGCTCGACGAGCTCGTCCAGCACCGAGTCGATCAGCGGGCCGCCGGTGACGACGGGCGCGAGGTTCAGCACGTCCGCGATGTGCCGGGTCAGGTCGTCCGCGTCGCCCGCGAGCGCGACGGCGAAGTGCCGGTCCACGCACACCACCGCCGGGTCGGAGTCCTTGTCCCGCAACAGGGGCGCGATCAGGCGGACGGCGGACCCGGCGTCCAGGAAGAACACGGCGGCACCGAGGCGGGGCCACAGGTTCAGCGCCGCGGGCTTCACGGGACCGTCGGGCACGACGGCGTCGGAACCGAGGAGACCGGCCAGGTCGGCGGCGTCGCCGCGCTGGGCAGGTCCCGCGAACACACCGATCATGCTCGCGCTCCCCGCGGCTCGACGGCCGCGCGGCACGCGGCACTCACTTCTTGGTACCCCACAGCACCGTCACCGGAACGGCCGGTGCGAAGCCGGAGTCGAGCAGGCGCGACGCCGTCCAGTGCACGCCCTCCACCTCGTACCCGGCGGCCCGCAGCGCCTCCCGCGCGGGCACGATCTCGTCCACGCCCTCGGTCACGACGACCACGCGCTTCGCCGACACCGCCGCGCTCGCCCTGACCGCGGCCAGGTCGCCGCGGCCGACGAACACGGCGTCAGGGCGGGGCAGCGCGGAGGTGTCCAGCTCGGACTCCTCGACGCGGACGTCGACGCCGTGCGCGGAGGCGTTCGCGATGATCCGCACGCACTGCACGGGATCGGGCTCGACCGCGATCACCGCGGCGCCCAGCCGGGCGCACTCCACGCCGACCGCGCCGGACCCGGCCAGCACGTCCCACACCAGCACGCCGGGACGCGGGGCGAGCCGGGCCAGCACGACCGCGCGGACCTCGGCGCCGAGCACGTGCGTGCGGCTGCCGAACGCGTCCTCCGGCAGCGCCCAGCCGTCGTTCGAGCGCAGGAACTCGGTGTCCGCCAGGCACAGCACCGCGTCGGGCGCGCTCCAGCGCCGGGTCACCGCGTCCCGCGGGTCCACGGTGGTCAGCTCGCCGCCGTCCGACACGACCAGCGTGCGGCGCCAGCCCGCCACACCCGCGCCGATCTCGGCGGGACCGGTGCCCTCGGTCAGCCGCACGACCACGGCGGACCGCGCGCGGCACAGGTTCAGCGCGGGACGCAGCCCGTCCGCGGCGTCGACGACCTCGACCGGACGGCCCGCCGCCTCCCGCAGGGCTTCGACGGACATCAGTTGCCGGCGGTGCGCTTGTGGGGCTTGCGGGACCCCGGCTTCTTCTTCTGGGCCGACGTCGAGGCGTGGACCGTCGACGGCTTCGGCATCTCGGCCGCGACCACGGTGAGCTTCGGCTTGGGAGCGGGCTCCTCGGCGGGCCTGCGCACGGACTGCTGTATTTCCTCGACCGCCGTCCACGCCGGGTTGGGCTCCGAGACGGCGGCGGCGGGCGCGGGGGTGGGCGCCGGGATCGGCTCGTCCGTGCGCGTCGCGATGCGCGAGGCGGCCCGGCGCGACCAGCGGGTGGGACGGGCGGCGCGGATCGGTTCGTCGACCGAGGTGGTGGCGGAGGTCGAGACGCGGCGCGTGGGCGCCTTCACCGCGGCGCCCACGAGGAACAGCGCGGGGCGGTAGAGCTTGTGCTGCTTCACGACGGACTCGAGCTCGCCCACCGTGGTGTGCACGACGACCTCGTCGGCCTGGCTCACCTTGTACGCCACCACGACCGGCGTCTCGTCCGCGTAGCCGCCCTCCCGCAGCTTCTCCGCGAACTGCTCTACGCGCGCACCCGAGACAGTGGCGGCCATCGTGGTCTGCAGCGCGGCGAACTCGCGGACCAGCTCGCTGCTCTCCGGCGAGATCAGCACGGCCGACGACGCCTCGGCCGAGGTGATCTCGCGGCCGATCTTCGCGGCGGCCGCGGCCACGACCGACACCCCCGGAACGACCTCGACGTCCAGGCCCAGGCGCACGCACAGGTCGTGCTGCTCCTGCACGCCACCGCCGGTCGCGGCGTCGCCCGCGTGCAGGCGCACGACCGTCTGGCGGGACGCGGCGGCACGGCGGTACAGGTCGGTGATCTCCTCCTGCGCCACGCGGGAGAAGTCGACCAGGTCGGCCCCGGCGCGGGCGTGCTCGCGGACGCACTCGGCGTCGATCGCGCTGGGAGCCCAGATGACGACGTCGGCTTCCGCGATGCGGCGCGCGCCGCGGAGGGTGATGAGGTCGGCGGCACCGGGACCGGCGCCGACGAAGGAGACCCGACCGGTCGTCGTCACGACAGCTCCACAGGGGGTTGGGGAGGGGGAGGCTTAGACGATGACCGTACCGCCTGCCGATCCGGCCACGAACGGGTGGCAGGCCCGCACGAAACGGGCCACCGCCTCCGGGTCGCCGGCCGGGTGGGTGTGGAGGTACGACGCGTGCACGCCCCCCGTCACGAACCCCTCGGCGACGGGTCGCGAGTCGACTCCGCGCCAGTGCCACGCGGGTGGTGTCGAGTGCGGTGCGGACAGCTGGGTGCGGTGGAACTCGTGGCCGGTCACGCGGCTCCCGGGCGCGTGCAGCGGCGATCCCGCCGACGCGACGGCGTCGCGATAGCCCAGCGTGAGCTTCGGCGTCATGTACCCCTCGGCGTCGAGCACGCCGCACATCGGGTAGCCGTCGAGCGACTTCGCCAGGTACAGCAACCCACCGCACTCCGCGTGCACCGGCGCACCCGATCGAGCGAACCGGGCGATGGAGTCGCGCAACGCGGCGTTGCCCGACAACGCTTCCGCGTGCTGCTCCGGGAATCCGCCCGGCAGCACGAGGCCGGCGGTGCCCTCGGGCAGTCTCTCGTCGTTGAGCGGGTCGACGACGGCCACGGCCGCGCCGGCCGCCTCCAGCACCTCGGCGTGTTCCGCGTAGCCGAACGTGAACGCCGCTCCCCCGGCCACCGCGACCAAAGGTTCCCCGCCGACGCGCTCCACCTCGGGCTGCCAGGCGGCGACGGCCGCCGACGGCACCGAACGGGCGAGCCTGCGCACCGCGTCGAGGTCGACGTGCTTGGCCACGGCGGCGGCGATCGCGTCGACCGCGGCGACGGCCTCCGGCCCGTGCTCGGCCGCCGTCACGAGCCCCAGGTGCCGCGAGGGCAGGGAGAACTCCGGATCGCGCGGCAGCACGCCGAGCACGTCGAGGCCCACCTCGTCGCACGCGGACCGCAGCACCTGCTCGTGCCGCTCCGACCCGACCTGGTTGAGGATCACGCCGCCGAGCCGGACCGTCGGGTCGTAGCCGCGGAACCCGTGCAGCAGCGCGGCGAGCGACCGGCTCTGCCCGCGTGCGTCCACCACGAACAGCACGGGTGCGTTGATCAGCTTGGCGACGTGCGCGGTCGAGCCGATGCCCGCGGTGTCGACCCGCCCGTCGAACAGGCCCATCACGCCCTCGACGATCGCGATGTCGCACCCCTTGGCGCCGTGCGCGAAGAGGCCGGGGATGCGCTGCTCGCCGACCATGACCGGGTCGAGGTTGCGGCCGGGGCGCCGCGTGGCGAGCGAGTGGTAACCGGGATCGATGTAGTCGGGGCCGACCTTGAACGGCGCGACCCGCGACCCGGCGCGGCGCAGCGCGGCCATCAGTCCCGTCGCGACGGTGGTCTTGCCACTGCCCGAGGCGGGGGCGGCGACGACCAGCCGGTTCACCACTCGATCCCCCGCTGGCCCTTCTGCCCGGCGTCCATCGGGTGCTTGACCTTCGTCATCTCCACCACGAGGTCGGCCGCGTCGGCCAGCCGCTGCGGCGCGTACCGGCCCGTGATGACGACGTGCTGGTGGCCGGGGCGGTTCGTCAGCACGTCGACGACCTCGTCCACGTCGATCCAGCCCCAGTGCAGCGGGTAGGTGAACTCGTCGAGCACGTAGAGGCCGTGGCGCTCCGACCGGATGCGCCGGGCGATCTCCGCCCAGCCCTCGCGGGCGGCCGAGGCGTGGTCGTCCTCGGTGCCCTGCTTGCGGGTCCAGGACCAGCCCTCGCCCATCTTGTGCCACTCGACGGCGCCGCCCTCGCCGGTCTCGTCGTGCAGCCGGCCGAGCGCCTTGAACGCGGACTCCTCGCCCACCTTCCACTTGGCGGACTTCACGAACTGGAACACGCCGATGTCCCAGCCCTGGTTCCAGCCGCGCAGCGCGAGGCCGAACGCCGAGGTCGACTTCCCCTTCATCTCGCCGGTGTGCAGCATCAGCAGCGGCCGGTTGCGGCGCTGGCGGGTGGTCAGGCCGTCCTTCGGGACCTCGACCGGTTGTCCTTGCGGCATCGGGTTCTCCTCACGCTGCCCGGACGACGCCGGCGAGGTGGTCGGCGCTGAGCTGGTCGAGCCGGACGCAGGTGCCCCGCAGGGCCTCGGCGATCTTCTGGGCGAGGCCGAGCCGGACGTGGCCCTGCTCGCAGTCCACGACCACGACGGCGGTCTGCTCGAGCAGGCCGGCGGCCTTGAGCGCGTCCTTCGACGGATCGCCGCCCAGTCCCGACGAGGTGGCGCGGCCGTCGGTCAGCAGCACCACCAGCGGGCGCTTGCGCGGGTCGCGGAGCCGTTCGACCTCCAGCACCCGGTGGGCCTTGAGCAGGCCGTCCGCCAGCGGGGTGCGGCCGCCCGTGCGCATCTTCCTCAAGCGCGTGGCCGCGGCGTCGACGGACGTGGTCGGCGGGAGCGCGACCTCGGCCTGGCTGCCGCGGAACGTGACGACACCGACCTTGTCGCGGCGCTGGTAGGCGTCGCGCAGCAACGAGACCACGGCGCCGCTGACGGCCGACATCCGCTTCTGCGCCGCCATCGAGCCCGAGGCGTCGACGACGAACAGGACGAGGTTGGACTCCTTGCCCTCCCGGACCGCCTTGCGCAGGTCGGCGCCGGTCAGCAGCAGCCCGGGACCGCTGCGGCCGCGCGCGGCCTGGTGCGGTGCGGCGGTCGCGAGGGTGTCGACGAGGTGCAGCCCGCCGCCGTCCACCGTGGACGAACGGACGACCCGGCCGGTGCGGGCACGGGCCCGGGACCGCTTGCCGGGCGCGCCCTCGCCGACCCCGGGCACCTCCAGCACCCGCGCCTTGAACGCGGGCGCGGGTTCCGGTGCCGGGCGGTCGTTCGGCGCGTTCCCGTTGCGCTGCGGCCGGTCCTGGGGAGCGTCCTGCGGTTCGGGCAGCTCACCGCCGCCGGGGCCGTCGTCGTCGGGACCGTCGTCCGGGTCCCCCGCGTGCTCGGCGGCCTCGCGCATGGCGTCCTCGAGCTGCTGCTCCTCGATGCCGGGCTCGTCGAACGGGTCGCGGCGGCGCCGGTGCGGCAGGGCGAGCCGGACCGCGGCCTCGACGTCGGACTCCTCGACCTCCGCGGCACCGCGCCACGCCGCGTGGGCGGTGGCGGCACGGGCGACCACGAGGTCCGCGCGCATGCCGTCGACCTCGAAGGCGGCGCAGACGGCGGCGATCCGGCGCAGCTCACCGTCCGGGAGGGACACCTCCGGCAGCTTCTCCTTGGCCTCGGCGATGCGCTGCCGCAGCGCCGCGTCCTCGGCCTCCCACCGCGCGGCGAACGCGACGGGGTCGGCCTCGTAGGCGAGCCGGCGCCGGATGACCTCGGTGCGCACGGCCACGTCCCGCGCGGCCTTCACCGACACCGTGAGCCCGAACCGGTCGAGCAGCTGCGGCCGCAGCTCCCCCTCCTCCGGGTTCATGGTGCCGACCAGCAGGAACTGCGACGGGTGCGAGATCGACACGCCTTCGCGCTCGACGTGCGCGCGGCCCATCGCGGCGGCGTCGAGCAGCAGGTCGACCAGGTGGTCGTGCAGCAGGTTGACCTCGTCGACGTAGAGCACGCCCCGGTGCGCCGCGGCCAGCAGGCCGGGCTGGAACGCCCGCACGCCCTCGGTCAGCGCCTTCTCCAGGTCGAGCGAGCCGACGAGCCGGTCCTCGGTGGCGCCGACCGGCAGCTCGACGAGCTTCGCCGGACGGCGCTCGGCGCCCTCGTGCGGCGCGTCGGGGCAGTCGGCCGACCCCGGGACGCAGCCGAACCGGCAGTGCGCCGAGACGTCCAGCTCCGGCAGCAGCGCGGCGAGGGCGCGCACGATCGTCGACTTCGCGGTCCCCTTCTCACCGCGGACGAGAACGCCGCCGATGCCGGGGTGCACGGCGTTCAGCAGCAGGGCCAGCCGGAGGTCGTCGTGTCCGACGACAGCCGAAAAGGGGAACATGCGCGTGCGGTCCTTCCTCGGGTGTCCACGCCCGTGGCCGGTCGAATAAGAGGGGGACGAGTTCCTGACTCCCGGTTCTTCCGCACCGGTCACAGTCGCGGGACGGCGCCGGATTCCCACCGGCTTCCTCGCGCTCCCCTCACAGCCCCGGCATCGTCGCACCTCGCACCCGTGCGACCAACAGCCAGGTGAGCGACATCGCCCTCAGAGCAGGCTCCGGAACTGCTCCCAGGCCGCCGTGACCTCGTCCGCCGTCCACTCCAGCGCGGGCCCGGCGATCGTGATCTCCGTCTTCGCGAGCGTCCCGGCCGGCCAGAACGACCCGAGGAACTTCCCGCTCAGCTCGGTCAGCCGGGCGGGGTCGCCGGGCAGGTGCAGCGCGAACTGGTGGGTGTGCGGCTCGGGCAGCCCCATCGCGGCCGCCACGACCTTGGCGTGCTCGACGTACGAGCCGAGCTTCGGCAGCACGGTGTCGAGACCGTGCAGGGCGGACAGGGCGGCCGGCCACTGCTGGAACAGCGTGCCGCCGTAGCGGTGCCGCCAGACCCGCGCCTGGTCGACGAAGTCCTGCGAACCCGCGAGTGCGGCACCGGAGATGCCCTCCAGCGACTTGTAGAACGACACGTAGACCGAGTCGAACAGGCCGGCGACCTCCGGCAGCGGCTTGCCCAGGCCGTGCGTGCTCTCCCACAGCCGGGCGCCGTCGAGGTGCACGACCGCGTCCCGTTCGCGCGCGAGGTCCACCAGCGACGTCAGCTCGTCCCAGGTCGGCAGGACGAAGCCGGCCTCGCGGTCGGGCACCTCCAGCAGCAGCGTCCCGTACGGCTCCGGGCAGGTGCCGACGTCGGCGTCGCGGACCTTGACCGGCCGCAGACCGGACAACGCGGTGAGCGCGTCGTCCTCGTGGTGCAGCGGGTGGGCCTGCGGGTGCATCGCGACGATCGGGTTGTGGGTGCGGTCGGCCCAGCACCTGAGCGCGATCTGCTGCGCCATCGTGCCCGTCGGCACGAACAGCGCCGCCTCGGTGCCGAGCAGCTGGGCCACGCGGGCTTCCAGGGCTCCCACCGGGCCGCCGTCGCCGTACCGGTCGGGGTCGACGTCCGGCACCGGGCCGAGCGATTCCAACAGGGTCTTCTTGTGGACACCCGAGAGTTGGCGGTTCATCACCACCGCATCCAACATCAGGTCAACGACTCACGGCCACCGACTTCGGCGCCCGGAACGACAGCAGGTGCAGCCATTCCGGCTCCGGACCAGCGAGTTCCAGCGAAGGCTCGCGAGAGGCCACTGTTCGCAACGTCACGGCCGCCTCCAGCCGGGCCAGGCCCGCCCCGAGGCAGAAGTGCCGCCCGTACCCGAACGCGAGGTGGCGCGGGTCGGTCTCCCTGCCGCTCAACAACAACACGAGCTCCGCACCGGCCGGAACGCGCACACCGGACAGAACGACCTCACGCGCGGTCAACCGGCGCCACGTCACCACGGGCGTCTCGGTCCGCAGCACGTCCTCCACGAACGCCTCGGCCACACCGGGCAACGGCAGTCGCGCCCACACCGCGCGGTCCTGCAACGCGCGGCGCAACGCCGTGGACAGCAGCTGGGTCGTCGTCTCCTGGCCGGCGATCAGCAGGAAGTAGCAGAGACCGGCGGAGTCCTCAGCGGACACACCCGCGTCGGCCAGCGCGCGGAACAGCTCGCCGTCGCGCGCGTGGTAGCGCTTGACCAGCCACTGGTGGAACTCGCCGACGTCGTCGACCAGCTCCAGCTGCCGCTCCGGCGACAGCGAGCCCCAGAAGAACTCCAGCGACCCCGAGCTCCACCGCTTGAGCGTCGGGATGTCGACGTTCTCCAGCCCGAGCAGGTCCATCAGCACGATCGCGGGCAGGTCCCACGCGAGCGAGCGCACGAGATCTGCGCCACCCAGCCGTTCCAGGACCAGGGCGCGGATGCGAGGCTCCGCTGCGGCGACGCGGGCCGGCGTGAAGAACGACGCCACCAGCTTCCGCAGCCGGGCGTGCGACGACGAGCTGTTGTTCGCCAGCGTCGGCGGCAGCGAGAAGCGGGCTCTCACCAGGGCGCGCAACGCGGCGGGCGCGACCGGCGTGACGGCGGTCAGCGCGTTGTCGGGCAGGAACGTGGCCGGGTCCGCCAGCACGGCGCGCACGTCGTCGTGGCCGGACACCACCCAGCGGCCGTCGAGGAACTGCACCGGCGAGGTGAGTTCGGCGCGCGTGAAGGTGAACAGGTCCACGAGCCGCACGCTAGTGGGCGGATGGGAGACTCAGGCGGTGACCGTGAGCACAACCGAGGAAGTGTCCACCGGCGGTGAGGCGACGTTCGACTGGATCGACGTCCGTTCCGAAGCGCGCGCCAAGGCGGGCCTGACCCGCCGTGTGCGGCCCCGCAAGGCGGACTCGACCGATCTCGACCTCGCCAGCAACGACTACCTCGGGCTCGCGAAGGACAAGCGCGTCGCCGGTGCCGCGGCCGCCGCCACGCTCAAGTGGGGTGCGGGCTCGACGGGGTCGCGCCTGGTGACCGGGTCTACGGAGCTGCACAACGAGCTGGAGTTCGAGCTCGCGAACTTCTGCGGCGCGCAGTCGGCGCTGGTGTTCAGCAGCGGCTACCTGGCGAACCTCGGCGCGGTCGCGGCGCTGTCGGGTCCCGGCACGGCCATCGTCGCCGACCAGCACATCCACGCGTCGCTGATCGACGGGACGCGGCTGTCGAAGGCCGACGTCGTCGTGGCGGACCACTGCGACGTCCGCAAGGTCCGGCACGCCCTGGAGACCCGCGGCAAGCGCCGCGCGATCGTCGTGACGGACTCGGTGTTCAGCGTCGACGGCGACATCGCGCCCTTGACCGAGCTGCACGAGGCCTGCCGCGCGACCGGCGCCGGCCTGGTGGTCGACGACGCGCACGGGCTCGGCGTCGTCGGGCCGGGAGGACGCGGCGCGGTCGCCGAGGCGGGCCTGATCAAGGCGCCGGACGTCGTCACCACGCTGACGCTCAGCAAGTCGCTCGGGTCCCAGGGCGGCGCGGTGCTCGGCCCGAGCCGCGTGATCAAGCACCTCGTCGACACCGCCCGCACCTTCACCTTCGACACCGGTCTCGCGCCCAGCAGCGCGGCGGCGGCCCTCGCGGCGATCAAGATCCTGCGCGAGGAACCGGACCGCGCCGAACGCGCGCTGACGGTCGCGCACGACCTGAGCCACCGCCTGAAGGAGGCCGGTTTCCAGGTCAGCACGCCGACGGCCGCCGTCGTCAGCGTGCGGGCGCCGGGCCCGGAGCAGGCGCTGCGGTGGGCGGAGGCCTGCCGCGCGAGCGGCGTGGTCGTCGGCTGCTTCCGGCCGCCGTCGGTGCCCGACCAGGTCAGCAGGCTGCGGCTCACCGCGCGCGCCGACCTGACCGAGGCCGACGTCGAGCGCGCGGTGCGCGTGATCAGGGAGTGCGCCGCATCCGCAGGTGTGGAATCCCGTCCTCGATGAACTCCTCGCCCTCGGCCTCGAAACCGAAGGACGCGTAGAACGCCGACACGTAGGTCTGCGCGTCCAGCACGCACGGCGCGTTGCCCACGTCGGCGAGCGCGGCCTGCATGAGCCGGCGGCTGAAGCCGCGGCCGCGGGCCATGCGCGCGGTGGCGACGCGGCCGACGCGGAACGTCCCGCCGGGTTCCTCGAGCAGCCGCAGGTACGCGAGCGGTTCGGGCGAGGAGTCCGCCTCCAGCCAGAAGTGCCGTGTGCCCTGCTCGAGGTCCCGGCCGTCGACGTCGCAGTAGACGCAGTTCTGCTCGACGACGAACACGTCCTGGCGCAGCCGCAGGATCGCGTAGAGCTGGCCGGGGCTCAGGTCGAGGCCCCACTGCCGCCGCAGCGTGGCGGGAAACGGTGTGGTTCGCACCGGTCCTTGGATATCAGAAGCCGAGAACCGGCCGGTAGTGAGCGAGCCTGGTGTAGACGCCCGGTTCGTCGGCCCGCGCGCACCCCCGGCCGAACGACACGACGCCCGCGAGCCTGCCGCGCACGACGAGCGGCCCGCCCGAGTCGCCGGTGCACGCGTCCCGGCCGCCCCGCCCGGCGCACAGCATCGCGCCCGGCCGGTAGTCCGGCTCCTTCCGCGCGCACTCCCGGTCGGACAGGACGGGCACGGTCACCTTGCGCAGCGTCATCGACGGCGCCGAGTTCTCGGCGGTGCGCCCGTACCCGAGCACGACCCCGTCGTCGTCGGCCTCGCCGAGCGGGATCGACCGGTACGGCAGCGTGCTGGCCAGCGTCAGCACCGCGACGTCGTCGCCCCGGGTGACCTCGCGGTAGTCGGGGTGGCGCCACACGCCCGCGACCGGGGCGTCGAGGCCCTCGTTCTTCACCCGCAGGTCGGTGCGGCCCGCGACCACGCGCAGCTGCTGCGGCAGCCGCTGGTCGCCGCCGATGACGCCCTTGTTCGTGACGCAGTGCGCGGCGGTCACGACCTTGTCCGGGGCGACGAGCGCGCCGCCGCAGATGAGCTGGCCGTCCGCGGTGGTGATCGCCACAACCCACGGGGTGTCCGCCACCTGGGCGGGTGTCCCCCCGACGATCGCATCGGCCGTAGACCCGCCGCTGACCAGCGCGATCGCCGCCGCCAGCACGGCAATTCGCTTACCCCTCACGGACCACTCCTCGTTGCGCCAGGTGGACGATCGGTCACCAACGGTAGCGATCGCGCTAGGACGGCGTCAAAACCGGAGATTCTCGTGTTACTGTCGCATCAGACCGGAGATTCTGCGGTCAGTGTTTAAGATCACGGGGGTATGTACGGTGTTGTTCGACTTCGGCCAGGTTCCGGCCTTCCTCATCGCGTGCGCGGTCGTCATCGTGACCCCCGGTGTCGACGCGTTCCTGCTGCTGCGCACATCGCTGCGCTCCGGCACCCGCGCCGGGCTGCTCGCGCTGGGCGGCATCCACTCGGCCGCGGCCGTGCAGGTCGCGCTGGTGATCTCGGGCCTCGGCGTGGTGCTCGCGCGGTACCCGGTGGTGCTCACGGCGCTGCGCTGGGTCGGCGCCGCCTACCTGCTCTACCTCGCGGTTTCCATCACGCGGGGCCTGCTGCGGCGTTCCGGCGGCGAGCAGGAGGAGGTCATGAGCGACCGGCCGTTCCGGCAGGGCTTCCTGACCAACATCACGAACCCGAAGATGATCCTGTTCTCGCTGGCGTTCCTGCCGCAGTTCATCGGATCGGGTGAACCGGCGCCTCAGCTCACGATGCTCGCCGTCGTCTTCCTCGGCCTCGCCGCGGTGTGGGAGCTGATGATCGTGCTGGCCGCCTCGCGGGTGGCCGGCCGGCTCAAGCGGCCCGGCGTCACGACGGCGCTGGACGCGGTGTGCGCGGCCGTGTTCCTCACGATGTCCGTCGGTCTCGTGGTCTGACCCGCAGCCGCGGCAGCACCCGGCCGGGGATGGACCCCGACGGCGTCTCGCCGATCCGCTCGGCGCCCATCCGCAGGTAGAAGCCCTCGGCGAACGGCTCCGCGTCGATGTCGAGGTGCTCGAACCCGGCCGCGTCCGCCGCGGCGAGCGCGTGCTCCCAGAGCACCCGGCCGAGCCCGGTGCCGATCCGGTCCGGCCGCAGCCACAGGTTGTCCAGCTCACCGTGCGGGGGCACGCCGGCGAGACCGTAGAAGCCCGTCACCTCGCCGTCCAGCACGGCGACCACGAGGTGCCGTGCCGCCACGTCGCCGGCGTGGAAGGTCAGCTCCTCGCGGACCGACGCGAGGAACGCCTCGTCGTAGCCCCAGTGCGCCTTGGCGCCGAGCGCCAGGGCGCTCAGCAGACCCGCTTCGTCCGGCCTGGCCCGCCGCAGTGTCACCACGCGGACCAGGCTCGCACGTCCGGCCGGGGCCCGTCCTACGGTTCGACGGGCGCGGGCTCGTCGACCACGGCGTGGAGGTCCTTCGCGTAGCGGGAGACCCGGACGTAGACGCCGGGCTTGCCCTTGCGCGCGCAGCCCTCGCCCCACGACGTGATGCCGACGAGCTTGCCGCCCGCGACGATCGGGCCGCCGGAGTCGCCCTGGCAGGTGTCGACCTTGCCGCCCTCGTAGCCCGCGCAGAACATGTCGGCCCGCACGAACTGCGGGTAGGACTCGACGCAGTAGTCGTCCGGCAGCACCGGCACCGTGGCCTGCAGCAGGTAGCGCGAGGTCCGGCCGTTCTCGACGGTGCGGCCCCAGCCGAGGGCGCGCAGCTCCGTGCCGGGCTGGTAGAGCGCCCGGTCGGTGAGCTCGGCGAACGGCAGCGGCGTGTAGGGCAGCGGCTCGCGCAGCGTGAGGACGGCGACGTCCTCGCCCTGGTCGGCGGAGGCGTACAGCCGGTGGATCCACACGGACGCGGGCGTCACCGAGACGCCCGAACCGTCGTCCGTCTTGTCCTCGCGGCCGGCCACGACGCGCAGCTCCCGCGCCGAGCGCCCCTGCGCGCAGTGCGCGGCCGTGAGCACCTTCGCCGGCGCGACGAGCGTGCCGCCGCAGAACTGGTTGCCGTAGGCGTCGGTCAGGAAGACGACCCACGGGTTGGCCTCGATGGAGGCGCGTCGGCCGCCGACGACTTGCACGTCGGCGGCGGCGACACCGGATGAACCCAGCAGTGCGCAGAGGACAAGCACCAGGAGTCGTCTCATGACTCCAGATGGTAGCTACTCCGCTGCGCCGTTCGGAGCAACCTTGCTCCACATCCTGCCCGCGGCGCCCATGACCGTCTCGCCGATGTCGTTGATGGTCTTGATCAACGGGTCGGCGGAGTTGCTCATGGAGTCCCGGTACGACCGGGCCGCACCCCTGATGTCGTCGGTGAGGTTGTTCGTCGGGTGGTCGTCCTCGCGGCGCGCGTAGGAGCCGGTGAGGATCGTGCGGTACTCCTCGCTCGCGGCCCACCGCTGCAACTCGGCGGCGCGGACCACGGCGAGCGGGTGCGTGCGGTGCTCGTTGTCCATGAGCTTGAGGACGCTGTCGCGGATGTCCTCGCCCTCGTACTCCTTGGCCTGCTCCAGGAACGACGCGATGTCGACCTGGTCGCCCACGTCGCCCGCGAGCGCGAGGTGCACGCGCAGCGCGGCCCGCGGGTCCTGACCCGCGAGCAGGCCCGCCCGGTCGCCGGACAGCTCGGTCTTGCGCTGCCACTCGTAGAGCGCCGCGATGACGCCCCGCACGGCCAGCGCGCCGGCCGCGTTCCAGCCCAGCGCACCCCGCAGGCCGATCAGGCGTTCGAGGATCGTGTTGTAGAGGGCGTGGCCGGACATCGCGTGGCCCATCTCGTGGCCGATGACCCAGCGCAGCTGCTCCCGGTCGAACCTCTCGACCAGCGCGGAGTTCAGCACGATGAACGGCTTGTCGATGCCGCGCGTCCCCGCGTTGAGCACCGGGGAGTGCCGCACGAACAGCTCGGGCACCTCCGCCAGGTCGAACGCCGCCGCGATCTCGTTCTGCAGCCGGTGCAGGTCCGGGTACTGCTTCGGGCCCACGCGCACCGAGGAGGCGATCTGGACCAGGCGCTCGCCGCGTTCGGAGAACGCCCCGGCGACCGCCTTCACGATCGGCGCCACGGCCGGCACCGCGCGCAGCACCGCGAGGGCGCCCCGGTCGGCCGGGTGTTCGTAGGCGCGCGGGCTGATCCCCGGGAAGCGGACCCTGGATGACTGTTCGATGTCCCCCGTCATGTCCCCAGGTTAGACACGATCCGGACAAGGCTGCAGGGAATCCGCTCGGGACCGTTGCAAACTTGCGCGGTGAGCAGCGACGAAGACACCACCGTTCTGCCGTTGCGCGGCGGAGCGTCAGCCACCCTGGTCCGCCGCCGTGCCGCGGCGAACGACCGGGGCGCGATCCTCTACGTGCACGGGTTCGCGGACTACTTCTTCCAGGAGCACGTGGCCGAGCACTACACGGCCCAGGGCTACGACTTCTACGCCGTCGACCTGCGCGGGTACGGCCGCTCGCTGCGCGACGGCGAGGTGCCCAACTACACGACCGACATCGAGGTGTACTTCGAGGAGATCGACGCCGCGGTCGCGAAGGTCCGCGAGGAGCACACGCGAGTCGTGCTGATGGGGCACTCGACCGGCGGACTCACGACCTCGTTGTGGGCACACGAACGGCGGGCGGGTGAGCTCATCGACGCGTTGGTGCTCAACAGCCCGTGGCTCGACGTCGTCGAACCGCCGTTCATGCGGCAGGTCGTGAAGCTGGTCGGGCGCGTCGCGCCCAAGGCGAAGATCCGCGCGAACCTCGGCGAGGCCTACGGCGCGGCGATCCACAGTTCGCGCAACGGCGAGTGGGACTTCGACCTGCGGTGGAAGCCGCTCGCCGGGTTCCCCGTGCTGGCGGGGTGGATCCGCGCGGTCCTCGTCGCGCAGGAGAAGGTCCACAGGGGACTCGACGTGCGGGTGCCCGTGCTGGTGCTGCACTCCGACAAGAGCATGCTGAACGCCCGCGAGTGGAGCGAGGACGTCTCGAAGGCCGACGCGGTGCTCGACGTCGAGGGCATGCGGAAGTGGGGCCCGAAGATCGGGCCGTCGGTGAAGGTCGTGGAGATCAAGGCGGGCATGCACGACCTGTTCCTGTCGCCGGAACCGGTGCGGGCGGCGGCGCTGGCCGAGGTCGACGAGTTCCTGAAATCGGCTTGACCTCCTGATAGGTCGAAGTTCGAGACTGGTCGTCATGAACATCGACTTCAACGCCTGGTACGCGCTCGAAAGCGCCATGCAGGACGAGGAGAGCCGTCGCGTGAGCCGGGCGACGTTGAAGCGTGTCGCCCGGTTCGCCCGCCCGCAGCGGCGGGCGGTGTCCGCGTTGCTCGCCACGAGCGCCGTGGCCGCCGTGCTGGCCGTGGCGTCGCCGGTGCTGGCCGGCCGGGTCGTGGACACCCTCATCGGCGGGCGGGACTTCGGCCTGGTGGTGTGGCTCGCGCTGGCGATCGCCGGCGTGGCGGTGCTGGAGGCCGGGTTCTCGCTGGCGGAGCGCTGGCAGTCGGCGCGCGTCGGCGAGGACCTCATCCTGCGGCTGCGGCAGGCCGTCTTCGACCACGTGCAGCGGATGCCGGTCGCGTTCTTCACCCGCACCCGCACGGGCGCGCTGGTCTCGCGGCTCAACAACGACGTGATCGCGGCGCAGCGGGCGTTCTCCGAGACGATCTCCGGCGTGGTCACGAACGTGATCGCGCTGATCCTCACGCTGATCGTGATGCTGACGCTGTCGTGGCAGGTCACGGTGCTCGCGATGGTGCTGCTGCCGATCTTCCTGATCCCGGCGCGGCGGATGGGCAAGCGCTTGGCGTCGATGCACCGCGAGGCGGCGAACCTCGACTCCGCGATGACCACGCAGATGACCGAGCGGTTCTCGGCGCCGGGCGCGACGCTGATCAAGCTGTTCGGCAGGCCCGCGATCGAGAGCGCCGAGTTCGGGGCGCGGGCGCGGCGGGTGCGCGACATCGGCGTGCGGACGGCGGTGGCGCAGTGGCTGTTCCTCGTGGCGTTGACGCTCGTGTCGTCGTTGGCGCTGGCGCTGGTCTACGGCCTGGGCGGCTGGTTCGTGTTCGCCGGGCAGATGGAACCGGGCACGATCGTGACGCTGGCGCTGCTGCTGACGCGCTTGTACGCGCCGCTGACGGCGTTGGCGGGTGCGCGGGTGGACGTGATGACGGCGCTGGTGTCGTTCGAGCGGGTCTTCGAGGTGCTGGACCTGCCGCCGCTGATCGAGGAGAAGGAGTCGCCGGTCGCCGTGCCGGAGGGCCCGGTGTCGGTCGAGTTCGCCGACGTGCGGTTCGCCTACCCGTCGGCCGACAAGGTGTCGCTCGCGTCCCTGGAGGAGGTCGCGGCCCTCGACACCCGCGGCGGCGAGGAGGTGCTGGGCGGCGTGTCGTTCGTCGCCGAGCCCGGTTCGCTGGTCGCGCTGGTCGGCTCGTCGGGCGCGGGCAAGTCGACGATCGCGTCGCTGCTGCCCCGCCTCTACGACGCGGACTCCGGGGCCGTGCGCCTGGCCGGCGTGGACGTGCGCGACCTGTCGTTCGACTCGATCCGCGAGACCGTGGGCATGGTGACGCAGGACGGGCACCTGTTCCACGAGTCGATCGGCGCCAACCTGCGGCTGGCCGCCCCCGCGGCCACCGAGGAGGAGATCTGGGACGCGCTGCGGCGGGCCCGCCTGGCCGACCTCGTGGCGTCGCTGCCCGACCGGCTCGACACCGTCGTGGGCGAACGCGGCTACCGGCTGTCCGGCGGTGAGCGCCAGCGCCTGACCATCGCGCGCCTGCTGCTCGCGAAGCCGCGCGTGGTGATCCTGGACGAGGCGACCGCGCACCTGGACTCGCGTTCGGAGGCGGCGGTGCAGGAGGCCCTGGTGGAGGCGCTCGCGGGCCGCACCTCGGTGGTGATCGCGCACCGGTTGTCGACCATCCGCGCCGCCGACCAGATCCTCGTCGTCGACCACGGGCAGGTCGTCGAGCGTGGTACGCATGAGTCGTTGCTGGCCCTGGAGGGCCACTACGCCGAGTTGTACCGCACGCAGTTCAGCGAAGAGCCGATCGGAGCGCCGTGACCATCCCCTCGCCCGACAACCTCTACCCGTTGCCCGACATCGCCCGCACGGTGCTCCTCAAGCCGTTGGTGAAGAACCCGCAGATCGAGGTCGGCGAGTACACCTACTACGACGACCCGTTCCACGCCGAGGAGTTCGAGCACCGCAACGTGCTCTACAACTTCGGCGAGGAAAAGCTGGTCATCGGCCGTTACTGCGCGTTGGCCGAAGGCGTGCGGTTCATCATGGCCGGCGCCAACCACCGCACGGACGGCGTGTCGACGTTCCCGTTCACGATCTTCGGCGGCGCGTGGGGCGAGAAGACGCTCGACATCGCACTCGGCGCGCCCAGCCGCGGCGACACGGTGGTCGGCAACGACGTGTGGATCGGCTACCAGGCGATGATCATGCCGGGGGTGCGCATCGGCAACGGCGCGATCATCGCGTCGGGGTCGGTGGTGGTGTCGGACGTGCCGGCCTACGGGGTCGTCGGCGGCAACCCCGCCCGGCTGCTGAAGAAGCGGTACCCCGACGACGAGATCGCGCTGCTGGAGCGGGTCGCGTGGTGGGACTGGCCGGTGGAGAAGGTGACGGAGCACGTCCGCGTGATCATGGCGGGAACGCCCGCGGAACTGGCGGAGCTCGCGTGAAGGCGCTGCCGGTCACCGCCCCCGCCGGGGAGCGGACTCCCACCCGCCCGAGGGCGTCCGGGTGAACTTTCCCGGCGCCTCACATGGCCCGCGCGATCATGAACGCATGGAGTACGACCGCTACTGCGACCTGACCATGCGCGGAGGCACGACCAGCGGTGTCGTGTACCCGCTGGCAGTCGCGTCGCTGGCGCGCCACTACGAGTTCAAGCAGATCGGCGGCGCGTCGGCGGGGGCGATCGCCGCGGCGTTCACCGCGGCCGCCGAACGCGGCCGGGCGACCGGTGGGTTCGGCAAGCTCGCCGGGCTGATCGACTGGTTCACCTCCGGCGAGGGCGCCGAGCGGTGGCGGATGGCGCAGCTGTTCCAGCCCGCCCAGAAGACGCGTGCGCTGTACCGGATCGTCGTCGCGACCATGCAGAAGCGGGAGACGACGGGCCGCAGTGCGATCTCGTGCCTGTTCTTCGCGCTGCTCGGCGCCGTGGGGTGGCGGGCCAAGGCCGTGCTCGGGCTGATGGCGCTGCTATGGCTGGACGGCCCGGTCCTGTGGTCGGCGCTGCTGGCGCCGTCGGCGTACGCGACCTGGCTCGGGGTGCTGGTGGTCGTGCTGGCCGTGACCTGTCTGGCGACCGTGCTGTGGCCGTTGCGGTCGAGCCTGCCGTGGGCCGTGTGGGTCGGCGCGGCCCTGCCGCTGGTGCTGGGGCTGGTGTTCGCCCGGCACTACGCGACGGCGGCGGTCGTGCTGCTGGTGTGGCTGGTGCTGTCGCTGGCGGCGGTCAGCGCGCTGATCGTGACCTACGCGTACGCGATGCAGAAGTTCCTGCGGGACAACGCCCGGTCCATCCACTTCGGACTGGTGCCGGGCACGGGCGACTTCACGCCGTCGTGGCTCGACCGGCTGGCGGGCGTGCCGAAGTCGACCGGCGTGCCGCCGCTGGCCGACTGGATCGCGGACCGCCTCGACGCGCTGGCGGGCACGGACGAGGCGCTGACGTTCGGCGACCTCGGCGACATCAACCTGGTGCTGATGACGACCGACGTGTCCGAGGGGCGGCCGTACCGGTTGCCGTTCAAGGAGAACTGGCAGTACTGCGAGGAGTGCCTCGGCTACGTCCTGCCGGGCCGGGTGGTCGAGCAGCTGAACGGCGCCGCCACGGACGCGAAGTGCCCGCTGCACGACCACATGCCGCTGCGCGACCTGCCGCCGCGCGAGAACCTGCCGGTGGTGCTGGCCGTGCGGATGTCGCTGTCGTTCCCCGGCCTGATCGCCGCCGTGCCGCTGTGCCGGGACGGGCGCGTGCACTGGTTCTCCGACGGCGGCATCACCAGCAACTTCCCGATCCACTTCTTCGACGCGCTGCTGCCGCGCTGGCCCACGTTCGGCCTGAGCCTGCAGCCCTACCCGAACGGCGACACGAACGAGGTGTGGCTGCCGGAGCAGGACGCGTCGACCTCCGGCACGCGCTACGCGTCGATCGGCTCCATGCCCCGCTTCCTGCTGTCCATCCTGGACACGTTCCTCGACTGGCGCGACACCATGCAGTCGGCGCTGCCCGGCTACCGCGGCCGCATCGCGCACGTCCGCCAGTCCGACGACGAGGGCGGCTCGAACCTGTTCATGCCACCCGCCACGATCCGCCGCCTCGCGCTGCGCGGCCAGCACGCGGGCGACCTGCTGCGCGAACGGTTCCAGCAGCAGCACAACACCGACCGCTACCGCTGGATCCGGCTGCGCATGGCGCTGCGCGAGTACCAGGAGCTCGGCACCCAGGCCGCCGGCCGCGAGGCGCTCTACGACGAGCTGCTCGACCGGTTCGAGATCCCGGCGGAGCTGCACGAGTGGTTCCGCACCCCGCCCGCCGACGGCGACCCGTTCCGCGCGGACGTCGAGGTGGCGCTCGACCACGTGGGGCGGCTGAAGGACGACGGCCCGTTCGACGGTGCTCCCCCGGTGGACCCGGATTTGCGGCTGACGCCGCCGGAGTAGCCGCGCTACCCTGGGCCCGTGACGCGATTTAGCCACCCCCGACCTGCGTGGGTGGCGCGCGCCTGAACCTTCCCGTCGGTCGGGGGACTCCGCACCCACCGGACCCAGAGACGGGAAACCCCGTGTACCGCACCGAAGAACTCGTGCACGCCCTGAACGTCCGCGACCTCACCGACCCCGCGCAGGGCCCGCACGCGATGCAGCTGCTCATCGCCGACCTGAAGGCCGTCCTCGACAACCCCGTCGAGGTGCGCCACCACCCGCTCGTGCCGGTGGAGCACAACTACGAGCTCCTCGGCTACCCGGCGGACGCGGTCACCCGCGAGGCCCGCTACACCAGGTACGTCAGCGAGACGTGCATGTTGCGCAGCCACACCACGGCGATGATCCCGCCGGCGCTGCGCGAGGCCGCACCGGACGTCACGCTGCTCTGCCCCGGCCTGGTCTACCGCCGCGACACCGTCGACCGCCTGCACACCGGTACGCCGCACCAGCTCGACATCTGGCGGGTGAGCACCGAGCGGGAGTCACTCGACGACCTCATCCACACCGTCGTCACCACGTTGCTGCCCGGCAGTCGTTATCGCACAACGGATGCACAGCACCCGTACACCACGGACGGCAAGCAGATCGACGTGGAGCACGAGGGCGCGTGGGTCGAGATCGCCGAATGCGGGCGGGCCGCGCGGCACGTCCTCAAGGACCATCCGCACGGACTGGCGATGGGCATGGGGCTGGACCGGGTGCTCATGCTGCGCAAGGGCATCCCGGACATCCGGCTGCTGCGCAACGGTGATCCGCGCATCGCCGGCCAGATGCTCGACCTCGACGTCTACCGCCCGATCTCACGGCACCCGGCCGCCATCCGGGACATCTCGATCATGGCGGACGAGCACGACGACGTCGAGACGCTGGGTGACCGCATCCGCGTCCTCGTACCGGAGGACGTGGTCGAGGAGATCGAGATCCTGGGTGAGACGCCCACCGCGCAACTACCGCCGCACGTCCAGGAGCGGCTGGAGGCGCTGCCCGGTCAGAAGAACGTGCTGGTGCGCGTCACGATGAGGGCGCCGGAACGCACCCTCACCGACCGCGAGACGAACGAGATCCGGGACCGCCTGCTTCAGGGCTTGCGGGCGACCGCGCCGTAGATGCCCGTGTGGTCCTCGTAGGAGTCCGGGCGCCAGTCGTTGACCGCGACGACGCCCGGCTCCAGCAGGTCCATGCCCTCGAAGAACCTGGTCACCTCGGCGTGCGTGCGCATGGTCAGCGCGTTGTCCGAGGCGTTGTAGATCTTCTTGATCTGCTCGGCCTCGGCGCGTTCCTCGTCGGAGAGGGTGTCCCACGTCGCGTGCGTGATCGCCAGGTACGAGCCGGACGGCAGGTCGGCCAGGTACTCCGCCACGGCCTCGTAGGGCTGGTCCGAGTCGGGCACGAAGTGCAGGGCGGCGATGATCAGCACGCCGACCGGGCGGGAGAAGTCGAGCACCTCGCGGGCGCCCTTGATGACCGACGAGGTCGCGCGCAGGTCGGCGAGGACGGCGCTCGCGTTCGGGTTGTCGGCGAGCAGGGCGTTGGCGTGGGAGACGGCGACCGGTTCGAAGTCGACGTAGACGACGCGGGCGTCCGGGTTGGCCTGCTGGGCGATCTCGTGGACGTTGCCCACGGTCGGGATGCCCGAGCCCAGGTCGAGGAACTGGTCGACCCCCTCGGCGACGAGGTGGCGGACGACCCTGCGCAGGAACGAGCGGTTCGCCTGCGCGCTCTGCGCCACGCCGGGGAAGTGCTGCTCCACCTGCTTGGCGGCCGCGCGGTCGGCTTCGAAGTTGTGCGAGCCGCCCAGGTAGTAGTCGTACATCCGCGCCACGCTCGGGCGGGTGACGTCGACCGTGGACGGGACCCACTTCAGCTCTTCCATCACGCCCGCATCCTCACCCGTACGCCGCACGGGTGTCCACCGCCGTGCGCTGCAACGGACATCAAGTCCGCCTATCGGGGCTGCTCGCTCACAGCGAACACGGCGGGGGAACACCACCCCGCTGAAGTTGGTTGAGCGGTACAGACTCAACTTTGGAGGACGAGATGGCCGAGACCCTGGCCCTGCCGGTACTGCCGCTGGACGACGTCGTGGTGCTGCCCGGCATGGTGGTGCCGGTCCGCATCTCCGGTGCGGACTCGAGCGCCGAGGCCCGCGCGGCGGTCGACGCCGCCACGACGGCCGCGAACCATCAGGTGCTGCTCGTCCCACGGCTCGACGGCAAGTACGCCCCGGTGGGCACGCTGGCCGAGATCGAGCAGGTCGGACGCCTGCCGGGCGGCGAACGCGCCGCCGTCGTGCGCGGCACCAAGCGCGTGCGCATCGGGACGGGCACCACGGGGCCGGGCGCGGCGCTGTGGGTGAACGCGACGATCTCGGACGAGTCCGAGATCACCGACCGCACCCGTGAGCTCGCGAAGCAGTACCGCGCGATCGTCACGAACATCCTGCAGACGCGCGGCGCGTGGCAGATGGTCGACTCGGTGCAGCAGATCACCGACCCGTCGGCGCTCGCCGACCTGGCGGGCTACGCGCCGTACCTCGACGAGAAGCAGAAGATCTGGCTGCTGGAGACCTCCGACGTCACCGAGCGGCTGGAGAAGCTCGTCGAGTGGGGCCAGGCGCACCTGACCGAGCTCGACGTCAACGAGACGATCGCGAAGGACGTCAAGGAAGGCGTCGAGAAGCAGCAGCGCGAGTTCCTGCTGCGCCAGCAGATGGCCGCGATCCGCAAGGAGCTGGCCGAGCTCGACGGCAAGCCCGCCACCGAGCAGGAGGACTACCGCGCCCGCGTGGAGGCCGCCGAGCTGCCCGAGAAGGTGCTCAAGGCCGCGATCGCGGAGGTCGACAAGCTGGAGCGCACCTCCGAGCAGTCGCCCGAGGTGGGCTGGATCCGGACGTGGCTCGACACCGTCCTCGAGATGCCGTGGAACTCCCGGACCGAGGACTCCTACGACATCAAGGCGGCGCGCGAGGTCCTCGACGCCGACCACGCCGGCCTCGACGACGTGAAGCAGCGCATCACCGAGTACCTGGCCGTGCGCAAGCGCCGTGCCGACCGCGGCATGGGCGTGGTGGGCGGGCGTCGTTCCGGCGCCGTGCTCGCACTGACGGGCCCTCCCGGCGTCGGCAAGACCTCGCTCGGCGAGTCCGTGGCACGGGCGATGGGCCGCAAGTTCGTCCGCGTGGCCCTCGGCGGCGTGCGCGACGAGGCCGAGATCCGCGGCCACCGCCGCACGTACGTCGGTGCGCTGCCGGGCCGGATCGTCCGCGCGATCAGCGAGGCCGGGTCGATGAACCCGGTCGTGCTGCTCGACGAGATCGACAAGGTCGGCTCCGACTACCGCGGCGACCCCACGGCGGCGTTGCTCGAGGTGCTCGACCCGGCGCAGAACCACACGTTCCGCGACCACTACCTGGAGGTCGAGCTCGACCTGTCGGACGTGGTGTTCCTCGCGACCGCGAACGTGCTGGAGTCGATCCCGGCGCCGCTGCTCGACCGCATGGAGCTCGTGCAGCTCGACGGCTACACCGAGGACGAGAAGGTCACGATCGCCAGTGACCACCTGCTGCCGCGCCAGATCGAACGCGCCGGGCTCACGCCCGAGGACGTCACGTTCGACAAGCCCGCCCTGCACCAGCTGGCGAGCGAGTACACCCGCGAAGCCGGTGTGCGGCAACTGGAACGGGCCCTCTCGCGCATCCTGCGCAAGGTGACCGCGAAGGTCGCGCTGGGCGAGGGCGAGCTGCCGATCA
Source organism: Lentzea sp. NPDC060358 (assembly GCF_042725365.1). NCBI lineage: Bacteria > Bacillati > Actinomycetota > Actinomycetes > Pseudonocardiales > Pseudonocardiaceae > Lentzea > Lentzea sp. NPDC060358. Next base: position 37,228 of record NZ_JBHXCW010000057.1, read on the forward strand.
CGGTCGACCAGCCGTCGCTCAAGGGCTACCTGGGCAGCCCGAAGAACACCCCGGAGTCGGCCGAGCGCACCTCGGTCCCCGGTGTGGCGACGGGCCTGGCCGTCACGGGCGTCGGTGGGGACGTGCTGTTCATCGAGGCCTCGCTGGCCCCGAAGGACACCGGTTCGACCGGCGTGACGCTGACCGGCCAGCTGGGCGACGTGATGAAGGAGTCGGCGCAGATCGCGCTGTCGTACCTGCGGTCGCACGACGAGAAGGCGGCGTCGCTGGCCGACCGGGGAGTGCACATCCACGTCCCGGCGGGCGCGGTGCCGAAGGACGGACCGTCGGCGGGCGTCACGATGACGACCGCGCTGGCCTCGCTGCTGTCCGGCCGCCCGGTGCGCTCGGACGTGGCGATGACCGGTGAGATCTCGCTGACCGGCCGCGTCCTGCCGATCGGCGGCGTGAAGCAGAAGCTGCTCGCCGCCCACCGCGCGGGCATCACGACCGTGCTGCTGCCCCAGCGCAACGAGCCGGACCTGGACGACGTGCCGGAGTCGGTGCGCGAGCAGCTGACCGTGCACTTCGTGTCGGACGTGGCGCAGGTGCTGGAGCACGCGCTGTCGAAGGAGGTCGCCGCGACCGTTGCGGCGTAACACCTCCTCTTGGAACCCCTCGTGGGGGC
>NZ_JBHXCW010000058.1:0-37822 GCF_042725365.1 Lentzea sp. NPDC060358
GTCGGTTACGACGGGTGGCCCTTTTCGTTGAGATGGACACCGTGAAAACCATCGCCGGACTCGTCGGCCTCACCGCCGTCGCACTCGTCCTGAGTCCTTCCGCCGCCCACGCGCAGGACTCGAACTGCTACGACACCACCGCCCCGCTGACCGTGGAGGAGCAGCGGCTCGACGACACGCTCGTCACCGGTGGTCCCGCGGTCGGGCCCGCGCTCGTGAAGCTCGCCGGTTTCGACGGCCGCGTCGCGAACTTCACCGCCAAGCTCTGCCGGCAGGGGGCGCCGAAGCAGGCCCAGCAGTTCGTGGAGCGCGAGGGTGCCGCGCTGTGGAAGGCCGCCGTCGCCCGCGCGCAGAGCACGACAACGTTGGCACACGACGCGTACGACGACCGGCCGCTCTACTGGGCGCGCCTGCAGCTCAGCAGCGCGCTGCGCCAGTGGAAGCCGCGCTTCGCGGTGTCGCCGGCCGACCGCGCGAAGCTGGTCCAGCGGTTCGACTGGGCGTCGCGGGGGCTGAGCGACGTGGCGTTCCCCGCGCAGCCCGGCGTGCGCAAGATCGCGGTGACGGGCTTCGACCCGTTCCAGCTCAGCGGCACGAACGTGCGGCGCGCGAACCCGGCGGGCGCGGCGGCGCTGCAGCTCGACGGCCGCCAGATCGACACGCCGACCGGCAAGGTCGTGCTCCAGGCCGCGGTGCTGCCCGTGCTGTGGGGCGGGTTCGACGAGGGGATCGTCGAGCAGTTCTACGGCACCGCGCTGCAGCAGGGGCCCGACGCGTTCGTGACGATCAGCCAGGGCCGTCCCGGCCGGTTCGACGTCGAGCGGTGGGCGGCGCGCTGGCGCGGCGGCTTCGGCGACAACAACGACGTCGGCTCGTACGGCAGCGTCCCGGACGCCGCGGGCTGGCCGCAGCCGGACGACGAGTTCATCGAGACCACGCTGCCGCACCAGAAGATGATCGACGCGGGCACCGGCCCGTTCACGGTCGCCTACAACCCGGCGTTCTGCGAGTGGGTCACGGTCGACGTGGAGCTGTCGTGCCGCACCGACCAGCCGACTCCGGGCAGGGTCGCGGCCAGCGGTGGCGGCGGTGACTACCTCTCCAACGAGAGCATGTACCGGGCCAACCGCCTGCGCACCGGTTGGGGCGCAACCGATGTCCTCGGTGGACACCTGCACACGCCGGTGCTCGGGCAGCCGGCCGACCCGGCGGCGCTGACCGACGCGGCCTTCGAAAAACAGCGTCGGGACATCGCGGATCAGGTCAAGGCCCTAGTCTCTGTGGTGTGACTCGTGTGCGGCTGGCGGTGGCAATTGTCCTGAGCACGTTGACGCTGTCCGCGTGCGCGATCCAGGTGGGAGGGCAGGCGGTCCCCGGACCGATGCCGTCCACGTCCTCCGCCGCCGCACCCACGCTGCCCAGGACGGGGCAGTGCATGAACGCCTACGAGCTCAAGGTGCTGCAGTGCACCGACTCGCACGAGGCCGAGGTGATGAGCGTCGGCGAGCTCAGCGACCTCCCCTCGACCTACCCGGACACGCAGGCGCTGCGCAAGGCCGCGCTGCCGCCGTGCCGCCAGACGCTCAGCGACTACCTGGGCAGCGCGGACGCCGACTCGACGCGCCTGCGGGTCTGGGCGTTCTGGCCGAACGAGCAGGGCTGGAAGGACGGCCAGCGCTGGCGGCTGTGCACCGTCGTGGAGATCAGCCCCGACGAGAAGCCGCTGGCGCGCAAGGGTTCCGTGAAGGACATCCTCAAGGGCAACGGCTTCTCGACGTTCCAGACCTGCACCCAGGGCTCGCCGTCGAAGGACCAGGAGGTCAAGGTCGTCGCGTGCAACACGCAGCACCTGGCCGAGGCCGTGCCCGGTGGTGTGGTGTCGCTCGGCAAGTCGTCCGACCCCGCTCCGTCGAAGGAGCAGATGAACTCGATCGCGAAGGAGAAGTGCACCAAGGCCGTGCACGACTACCTCGGGTCGAGCAAGCGCACCGACGTGTTCCCGGCATGGCGCAACCCCGGTTCGCAGGCCTGGTCAGAGGGCTGGACCAACGCCGTCTGCTACGCGGAGGCCACCAAGGCCTTCAACGGCACCCTCCTCGGCATCCGGGACAACCCGCTGCCGAATTAGTCCGGCGACCACGACCGTCAGCACGGCGGCCAGGGACAGCACCAGCATCGCGATTCCCACGAACAAGACCACGTGGGCCGGCCGGTCGTCGGCACGGACGAACGATCGGTCGTCACCACCGGTGATCCCCAGGCTTGTCCACAGCTATCCACAACCTGTGAACAGAACAGTCCACACCTGTGGACAAGTTCGTCGCATGTGGACGATGAGCTGCGCCGACTCAGAGGAAATTGCTGCACAGGACCACGCCGGCGGCGGTCCCGAGGAGCAGCCCGACGAGGAACACGACGGTGTAGCGCCACCACGGAGTGCGAGCCGGTGGAGCGGGCGGCACCGGGTAGTAGCGCACGATGCCCTTGGTCGGTCCGACCTCGACGTCGCGCGGGGAGCCGTCGTAGTGGAGGCCGCCGAGGAAGTCCTCGTCCTGCGTCACACCTCCAGTAGTACATCAAAAAGACGACCCACCGGTCGTCATCGACCGGTGGGTCGCCGAACACCTGGACCGATCAGCCCAGGCGCTGCTTCAGCGCAGCCAACTCGTCGCGGAGCGTGGTCGGCACCTTCTCGCCGATCTTCGCGAACCACTCCTCGACCAGCGGGATCTCGGCGCGCCACTCGTCGGCGTCGAACGCGAGCGAGGCCTCGATGTCCTCACGCGACGCCTCCAGACCGTCGAGGTCCAGGTCGTCCGCGGTCGGCACGTAGCCGATGGGGGTCTCCTGCGCGGCGGCCTTGCCCTCGAGGCGCTCGATGGCCCACTTCAGCACGCGCGAGTTCTCGCCGAACCCGGGCCACAGGAAGCGCTTGTCCTCACCGCGGCGGAACCAGTTGACGTAGAAGATCTTCGGCAGCTTGTCGGCGTCGGCGCGCTTGCCGAGGTCGACCCAGTGCTGGAAGTAGTCGCCCGCGTTGTAGCCGATGAACGGCAGCATCGCCATCGGGTCGCGGCGCACGACGCCGGTCTTGCCGACCGCGGCGGCCGTGGTCTCCGACGACAGCGTGGCGCCCATGTAGGTGCCGTGCTGCCAGTCGCGCGACTCGGTGACCAGGGGGATCGTCGTGGCGCGACGGCCACCGAAGAAGATCGCGCTGATCGGCACGCCCTTCGGGTCGTCCCACTCCGGCGCCTTGATGTCGCACTGGTCGATCGGCGTGCAGTAGCGGGAGTTCGGGTGCGAGCTGAGCTCCTCGCTGTCCGGCGTCCAGTCCTGGTGCTTCCACGAGGTGAGGTGGGCCGGGGGCTCGCCCATGCCCTCCCACCAGACGTCGCCGTCGTCGGTCAGCGCGACGTTCGTGAACAGCGAGTTGCCCTTCGCGATGGTGCGCATCGCGTTCGGGTTGGTGTGGTAGTCCGTGCCGGGCGCGACGCCGAAGAAACCGTTCTCCGGGTTCACCGCGTACAGGCGGCCGTCCCCACCGAAGCGCATCCAGGCGATGTCGTCGCCGAGCGTCTCGACCTTCCAGCCGGGGATGGTCGGCTCCAGCATGGCGAGGTTCGTCTTGCCGCAGGCCGACGGGAACGCGGCGGCGACGTAGTACGCCTTGTTCTCCGGCGAGGTGAGCTTGAGGATCAGCATGTGCTCGGCGAGCCAGCCCTCGTCGCGCGCCATCACGGACGCGATGCGCAGCGAGTAGCACTTCTTGCCCAGCAGGGCGTTGCCGCCGTAGCCCGAGCCGAAGCTCCAGATCTCGCGGGTCTCCGGGAAGTGCGAGATGTACTTGGTCGTGTTGCACGGCCACTGCACGTCTTCCTGACCCGGCTCGAGCGGCGCGCCGAGCGAGTGCAACGCCGGCACGAAGTCCGCGTCGTCACCGAAGACCGCGAGGGCTTTGCTGCCCATTCGCGTCATGATGTGCATGGAAACGACGACGTATTCCGAGTCGGTGATTTCCACGCCCAGCATGGGCTTCTCCGCGTCGAGCGGACCCATGCAGAACGGGATCACGTACATCGTGCGACCGCGCATGCAGCCCCGGTAGAGCTCGGTCATGACGGCCTTCATCTCGGAAGGGTCCATCCAGTTGTTCGTCGCGCCCGAGTCCTCCTCGCGCACCGAACAGATGTAGGTCCGCTCCTCGACGCGCGCGACGTCGCTCGGGTCCGAGGCCGCCCAGAACGAGTTGGGCTTCTTCTTCAGCGGCACGAACGTGCCGGCGTCGACGAGCTTCTTCGTCAGGCGGTCCCATTCGCCCTGGGACCCGTCCGCCCACACCACTTCATCGGGGCAGGTCAGCTCAGCGACTTCCTGAACCCAGGCGAGCAGACGCGCGTGGTTGGTGGGTGCGTGTTCGAGACCGGGAATGGTCACTGCCGTCATCTCGTCTCGTCTCCTGACTGAACGCCTCGGCAACCCGAGGACGTGGTGGTCCGGTGCAGGACTTCGTCGTCCTCGGGAATAGCTCCACACGCCCGGTTGGGCCGGGCGTACGTGGAAGGGGATGGACCGAGGTTAGCCCGGTGAATGGCAGGTAAAGCACCCCCAGCCTGTCGCTTCCCTCACAAAACCGATTCTGGAATCGATTCAGCACTCGGACGGCGTTAAGGCGTGCTCAAGACGGGAAAAACACAAGAGGCCCCGGTGCGGTTCTCACCACACCGGGGCCTGTGACCTGCGCTTCAGTTCTGCCGTCAGTTCGGGCTGATCCACTGCCCGGTCGTGGAATCGATTCGGACGACACCGTCGAACCGTTCTTCCTCCAACCAGTCGTCCGAGTCGTCCAGAACGCCGCTCTTCGAGTCGGTCACGTACCGGCCGTCGGACTCGATGTGCCCGTGCTCGACCTCGACCCAGTCGTCGCCGCGGTGCTCCGACATCGTGACCTCGCCGGACCGGGTGATCTCGGTCGCCAGGTCGGCCTTGCCGTCGCCGTCCTTGTCGGTGAACAGCCACGTGTCGCCGTCGTCGTCGCGGACCACCGCGGTGTCGGCCTTGCCGTCGCCGTCGGTGTCCTCGGTCGCCGGACCGACCTTCCGCTCGCCTTCCTCGGTGGCGACGACAATCGCCTGCGAGGACGAGGAATTCGTCTTTTCCTGATGCGGGTCGTTCGGGTCGACAGCGACCCACTCGCCCGAATTCTCCTCGAACCGCGCCTGGCTGAGGAGATTGCCGTCCTTGTCGAACGTGCTCATCAGATCGGCGTCACCGTCGCCGTTGGTGTCCGTGAACGCGAGATGACCGCCGTCATCGGTCTCGACCACGGCGGAGTCGTTCACGCCGTCCTCGTCGAGGTCGAAGGTGACGTCGGCGGTGTACTCGACGTCCTCGACGGTCACCTTCAGCTCGGCGTCGGCCGCACCGTTCTCGTCGATGTACACCGGGACACACCTCCTGCTTGCTCATGTACCGGTATGACCCACGTTATGCCGGTTTGGTTCCCCGGCCAACCGTTTGCACCCGTGTCGTCTTCTAGGCCCGGTCTCGCACGGACCGGATCCGGCCGAGCAGCTCCTCCGCCTTCGACCGGCCCTGCTCGACCTCGGCCAGCTGCCGGGTCACCAACTGGAGCTCGCGGCCCCGTTCGCCGGCCTCCATCCGCAGCGCGCGGTCGACCTCGCGCAGTTCGGCCTCGATCGCCTCGATCCGCTTGGCCAGCGCCTCGTCCAGCGCCAGGGACAGGGCCTGTTCCGCCTCGATCAGCTGCTCGGCGGCCAGTTGGTCCACTGTGGAGCGAGCGTCGGCGATGGCGTCCGAGAGCCACTGCTTCACGTGCTGCTTCTCCGCGGTGTGGGTGCGGGTGCGGGCCATCCACCAGCCGGCGCCGAGCCCCAGGGCGATCGTCACCGGCAGGACGACCGGGTTCAGGACGGCGATGCCGAGGCCCGCCAACGGCATCACGGCCAGCTTGCCCGCGCCCAGTCCACCGGAGACGCCCATGAACACGAGCAGCTTGTCCTCTGCCGTGGGCGGGCGCTTCTCCTTGGGGCGCACCACGACCGGAGGCTGCTCGCCGCGCGTGAACTGGCCGCGGATCAGCGTCAGCTCCTCCGCCGAGAACAGGGTCGCCAGCACGGCGTCGGTGACCTGGGACAGGCGGACCGAGAGCGCGGTGGAGATGCGGCCGGAGACGACCTGCAGCGCGGTGTCGACCTGCTGCGGCAGCGTGGCGAGGGCCGAGCGGTCGGCGGCGTCGACGGCCTGGCGGTACCAGGTCTGGAGGTCGCGCATCTGGCGGGAGATCTCGTGCGAGTTCTCGACGCGGGCCCGCTGGACCTCACCCCTGAGCCGGACCTGCCAGCCGCGGGTCGACGAGCGGCGTTCGGTCTGCAGCTCCTCGCGGCGGGCGCGCAGGACCGCGGCTTCGTCCTCGCCCACGGACAACGCGCGCTTCTCGTGCTCAAGACGGATCTCGAGCTCGGCGAGCACGGTCGACAGCGCGCGCAGGGCGTTGGCCTCGGCGAGCATTCCGGCGCGGCCCGCGACCAGCTCCTGCAGGGCGGTCTGGAGGGCGGAGATGCCCGACCGCTCGCGGAGCATGGACGCCGCGTCCGGGTTCGGGGCCTGGGCCGCCATGTCGAACATGCGCGACGACACCGGGTGGAACGGGGCGTCGGCGAAGCGCGGGGCGTGCTGGGCGAGCAGCGCGCGGTCGGCGTCGAGGACCTGCCGCCAGCCGCGGTACTGGTCGGTCTTGGTCAACGCGAAGACGACGGTCTCGACGCGGTCGCCGACGCGCTTGAGGAAGTCGAGCTCCCCGCGCGTGAACGGGGAGGAGGCGTCGACGACGAAGACCAGGGCGGTGGCCGAGGTGACGGCCTCCAGCGCCAGCTCGCCGTGCACCGACTCCAGGCCGCCGACGCCGGGGGTGTCCACGACGGACATGCGTTCCAGCAACGGGATCGGGGCGTCGACCTCGACGTAGCGCGGGGGCAGCTCGCCCTCGGGCAGGTCGTGGGCCGCGGAGACCCAGTTGATCAGCGCGGGCAGCGGGAACGTGACGGGGGCGAGCACACCGGGATAGCAGGCGCGGGCCGCCCACGCCGGGCCGTGCTGGAAGACCAGGTAGGTCGAGGTGGCCACGTCGGCGTCGACCGGAGACAGGCCTGGAGTGGCGAGCAGGGCGTTGACCAGCGACGACTTGCCGCGGTTCGTCTCGCCGACGATCACGACCGACGACACCTCGGGCGCCGCGCGGCGGGTGACCCAGTCGGCCATCGACGGGTCGAGCTCGCGCACCACGGCGGTGAGCCGTTCGCGCGTCTGCCGGACCGTCTGGGACAGGGTGCTCATCGTGGCGTGTAGACCGTCACGATAGGTGCGCGCAGCACGCGGCCGCGGTCGCGGAAGCCGGGGACCTCGGTCTCGGCGACCAGGCCCAGCAACGACAGGTCGTCCGTCGGCACCGTTCCGCCCGCCTCGTGCTCGGACGGGTCGAAGCGCTGGCCGTCGGCCCTCACCGCCACGACCCCCACGGTGGACAGGACTTCCTCGATGCGCGCGACCACGCCGGCACTGGCGCGGTCCAGCGCGTACAGGCACAGCTGGACCAGGGCGCGGCGTTCAGCCAAAGCCTGGTCGAGCAGCTCGTCGGCGATGGTCTCCACACCGTGGTCCGACGCCAGGTCGCCCGGTTCGGTTCCGTTCACGCTCATCGGTGCCCCCCAGCACGTAGTCGCTGCCAGATGAGGAAGTACGCCCGGTGGACGACGTGCGCCACGCGGGCCTGCGCCGGCGTCGCCCCGAAGGAGGCGAACGACCGCCACCAGCCGGCCCGTTCGAGCGCGTGCGCGACCAGTTCCTGCGCCGGTCTGCCCCGGAGCCCGAGCTGCCCGGCGACGTCCGGCGTGCTGCCGACGCGCAGCACCTCGTCCGTCAGGTCGGGAGCCAGGGTCACCGCGCCCGACGCGACCAGCGTCAGCGCCTCCAGCAGCCGCAGCTGGTGCGCCTCGGGACGGGCGAGCAGGACCTCGATCGCGTCGTGCACGCGCTGCCGTTCGCCGGGATCGCCCGCGGCCAGCGACGTGATCGACGCCAGCGCGGCCGCCGCCTTGATGCCGTCGGCCCGTGCGCGGAACACGGCGTCCAGCCGTCCTCTGACGGCGGCGAACCCGGACGCGTCGAACAGCACGCGCCGCAACGCGCCCGCGGTCAGCGCCGGTTCGGCGTCGAGGGCCTGGAGCGCGCGGCCGATGCCGTAGAGGTCGAGCTTCTCCAGCAATCGCGAACGCGTGCCGGCCGCGACGTCGCACTCCCAGGACGTGAAGAGGTCGCCGGACATCAGCATCATCGTGCGGGTGTCCGCGTCGAGGGCCGCGAGCTGCCGCAACGCCTCCGCGTCGGCCGAGGTGAACTCCCCGGTCTCCGCGGACTCGGCGAGCAGGCTGATCACCGGCAGCACGTCGGCGACCCGCGGCCGCAGCAGCTGGGCCTGCTTGCCCGCCAGGATCTCCGCCGCACGCCAGACGTCGCCGTCCGAGCCCTCGACGGACTCCGGCGCCACGGCGTCGACCTTGTTCAACGCGGCGATGGCGTTGACCGGGCCCGCTTCCCGCGACGCGGTCGCGGCGGTGAAGGCGGCGATGGTGGAGTGGTCGTCCGCGCGCACGCCCTGCGTCACGACGTACAGCACGGCCTCGGCACCCGCGACGGCGTTGCGCGACACGGGATCGAGCAGTTCCTCGGTGCGGGCGACCGAAGCCGCGTCCAGCGAACCGAGGCCGGGCGTGTCGATGACGGTGAAGTCGCGCAGCACCGCGTTCGTCAGATACGCCTCGATGTGCGAGATGCCCTCCACGCCCAGAGAGGCGGGGATCATGCCGTCGGCGTCGAACGGCAGCACCTGCCGCCGTCCGTCCTGGAGCACCACTTCGATGCGGTCGACGGTCCCGTACTGGTAGCGCGTGACGAGCCGCGTGCACTCGCCGACGTCGGTGGGCGCGACCCGGCGGCCGATCAACGCGTTCACGAGCGTCGACTTGCCGGACTTGATCCGCCCGGCCACCGCGACCTGCAGGGGAGCGTGCAGCCGGCGCAGCACCTCCTGGAACCCGGCGGCGGTCTGCGGGGAGACCTGCGGGCGCAGCGCGACGCACAGGTTGGCCACCGCCGCACACAGCGGACCAGCCAGTTGTTGTCCCTGCAACGCCGTCACGAGCAGGAATCGTGCCACGGTTTGTACGCAGATGTGCGCGGGTAGCCACCTTGCATGGGTGACAGCTACGTGACGTTCCTAGTGCTGGGGATCGTCCTGGTCGTCGTTGACGGCCAGCTGATCTACCACGGCGGCAAGGCATACCTGAAACGCGCGGCGTACGACGCCGAGCAGGCCAGCGGCATGATGAAGCTGACGGCCGTCCTGTTCCACCTCGTCGTGCTCGGCCTGCTCGCGTTGGTGTCGATCATCGACGTGAACACCGGCGACGCGGTGAAGAACGTGGTCGTGAGGCTCGGCGTGGTGCTCCTGCTGCTGGCACTGGCCCACGGCGCGACGATGGCGATCCTCGCGAGGATCCGCGATCGTCAGATGCAGCAGCAGCTCGCGGACCAGATGGCCGAGGAGCACCGCATCTACGAGGAGCGCCAGCTGGAGGAACGCCAGGCCCACATCGGCGAACCGCGGCCCGCACCCAAGATCGAGACGCCTTACTCACCCCGGTAACGGGCTCGCACGGCGTCCAGTGCCTCCCCCTCACCGGCGCCGAGCGACCGAGCGATGGCGACGAACTCCGCCGCGGCGGCGGAGAGCGGGTCCGGAGCATGCGAAGGCAGGGCAGCCACGACGGTGCCCTGCCTTCGTCCTGTCGTGAGCACGCCCTCGGTCTCGAGCTCCCGGTAGGCCCGCGCGACCGTGCCGGCGGCGAGCCCGAGGTCGGCCGCGAGCTGGCGGATGGTCGGCAGCCGCGCGCCGACCGGCAGCACCCCGCCACCGATCAACCGGACGAGCTGGTCGCGGACCTGGCGCCACGGCGCGACCCCGTTCTCGACGTCGACGACGATCCTCGGTGCTGTCATCCGCTGATCTTCAGGTGTCTCGGTGTCGTGCCGGCCATCGCGATCCAGGCCAGCAGCCCGAGGAAGCCGACCGGATGATCGACCAGCCCCGCGCCCGGTCCCGCGGACAGGTCCACGCTGCGGGTGCGCAGTGCGAGGTCGACGACCTCGTCCCCGCTCGCGGGTCGGACGACGGCCCAGATGATCACGCCGACGGCCGCGGCGGACAGGCCGAGCAGCACGACCCGGTTCCACTGCTGGTGAGCGCTCAGGTAGGTCGCGACGGCGAGCACGATCACGGCGATCTGACCGGCTGGGTTGTCGCCCCAGGACGGCACGAACCCCACCACGGCGAACAGCAGCGGGGGGAGCAAGCGCCGCCGCCGGAGGTAGCGGATGGCCTCCTCGAACTGCGCGGGCGTCGGGTCCGGCACGTCCCACCGCTTCAGCAACCGCTGGGCCGTGCTCTGCACGGGCCACAACAGGACGAGCAGCACGAGTCCGCAGACCGCGGCGATCACGACGTTGACCAGCATCCCGCCCCGCGGTTTTTGTATCAACTCCTCGACACAATAACTCACACTGAAGTCGTACGCGAGGTCAGCCCGTGGCTCGACGCGCGGAAGTTCGATCCGCACCTAATCTTGTCCGGTGCGGAGGTTCAGCCTGTGGATGAAGGCTCACCCGGCGTTCGGGGACTCCCTGATCGCCGGGCTGCTGTTGCTCTTCGACCTCGGCGTGGCCGTCTCGTCGGTGGACCGCGGGGTGTCGTTCTCCGCGTTCCTGGCCGTGACCCTGCTGATGCTCGGGCCGCTGCCGTTCCGCCGCCACCACCCGCTGGGCGCGAGCTACCTGATCCTCGCGGGCGGGTTCCTGCAGCTCTTCACGCACGGCGGTGACGGCGGCATACCGATCCGCATGTCCGACTTCGCCCTGGCCATCGCCCTCTACACGCTGGTGGCGAACATCGGCCGCAAGTCGGCCCTGATCTACTCGTGCTGGCTGCTCGCGGGCACGTTGCTCTGGGCGATCTTCCAGGTGGGCGACGTCCAGGCCGTCTTCCTGGTGTTCCTGATCTTCGTGATCTTCGGCTTCAGCTGGGCGATGGGCGAGTTCATCGGCGCCCGCCGCGCCTACCAGCGCGAGCTGGAACAACGCCTCCAGCTGCTGGAGACAGAACGCGACCAGCAGGCCAGGATCGCCGTCGGCGAGGAGCGCTCCCGCATCGCCCGCGAACTGCACGACGTGGTCGCCCACGCGGTGAGCGTGATGATCGTCCACGCGGACGGCGCCGCCTACACGATCCGGTCGAAGCCGGAGATGGCCGAGAACGCGGTCCGCACGATCGCCGACACGGGCCGCCTGGCCCTGACGGAGATGCGCCGCCTGCTGGGCGTGCTCCGCAGCGAGGACGCGGAAACCCAGTGGGCCCCGCAGCCGGACGCCCGCGGCGTCGTCGAACTGGCCGAGAACACGAGGGCCGCCGGCGTCCCGGTCCGCCTGGAGATCACCGGCGACGTGGACGACCTCCCGGTGGGCGTCGGCCTGAGCATCTACCGCATCGTCCAGGAAGCGCTGACCAACACGATCAAGCACGCCGGCTCGGGCACCACTGCCCTCGTCCGCCTGGCCAGGTCACCGGAGGAACTGCGCCTCGAGGTCGTCGACAACGGCTTCGGCACCCCCCACGACGTGGTGAAGGTGTCCGGCGGCAACGGCCTGATCGGCATGCGGGAGAGGGCGGCGGTGCTGGGCGGCGAGTTCGAGGCGGGCCCCAACCCGGGCGGCGGCTGGCGAGTCCGCGCGACATTCCCACTAGCCGCATAGGGTGATCGAGTGATTCGGGTGCTGCTGGTAGACGACCAGGAACTCATGCGCATGGGCTTCCGCATGGTGCTGGGCGCACAAGAGGACATCGACGTGATCGGCGAGGCCGCCGACGGCCTGGACGCCGTGCAGATGGCCGAGAAGCTGCGCCCCGACGTGGTCCTCATGGACGTCCGCATGCCCGTGATGGACGGTGTGGAAGCGACCAAGCGCATAGCCGAGGCCGACACGGCCAAGGTCCTGGTGATGACCACCTTCGACATGGACGAGTACGCGCTTTCGGCCCTGCGCAACGGAGCCAGCGGCTTCCTGCTGAAGGACACGCCCCCGTCCGACCTGGTGTCGGCACTGCGCGCGGTGGCCTCGGGCGACGCGGTCGTCAGCCCGTCGGTGACGAAGCGCCTGCTGGGCCGCTTCCTGGGCGACAGCGGCGGCGAGCTGCGCGACGCCACCGTCCTGGACGTGCTGACGGAACGCGAGCGCGAGGTCCTGGTGCTGATCGCGAAGGGCCTCTCCAACACGGAGATCGCGCGCAAGCTCTTCCTGTCGGAGGCGACGGTGAAGACGCACGTGGGCAGGATCCTGGCGAAGCTCGAGCTGAGGGACCGCGTGCAGGCCGTGGTGCTGGCGTACGAGACGGGCCTGGTGCGCCCCGGCGACGCCTGATCGTCGGGGCCGCAGACTCAGCGGTACTTCGACGGGTCGGCGTCCACGGTCTGACCGGCCATCCGGGGCTTCACCACGTCCTCCCACCACAGCCCCCAGTCGGGCTGGGACCCGTCGAGGTCGGTGAACCCGTACTCCCGCTTCAACCGCCAGGAGGACAGGCACTGCCCGGCGAACCGCCCCCGCTCGGGATCAGCGGCCAGACAGGCGATCCCGCGCCCGAGGTAGTGCGGCGTCTCGGACAGCGCGTAGTCGGGCACCTCCTCGATCGCGTCCCGCCAGTTCTCCTCGGAGACCCCGAACGACTCCAGCATCTGCTCGGACCGCAGGAACCCCGGTGTGGCGGCGACGGCGGTGACGTGCGGATGGTCCCGCAGGTCCCGGGCCAGCACCTCCCCGAACCGCCGCACGGAACTCTTCACGGCGTCGTAGGGGAGGTTGACGAAGTAGGCCTCGCCGTCCTCCCCGTCGGTCACCTCGACGACCAACCCGGACTCGGACCGCAGGACCAGCGGCATCAACCGGTGCAACGCGACGAGGTGCGTCTCCACGCCGTTGCGCCACATCCGCAACTGCCGTTCGAGGTCGTGCTCCCAGAACTTCCCCCACTCGACGAGGTTCTCCCCGCCCCACGCGTTGTCGACGAAGATGTCGAGCCGGTCGCCGATCCGCGCGGCCAGAGCGTCCACATCGGACGGAACCGTCAGGTCGCAGCGGACCGCGATGCCGGTGCCGCCGGCCGCGTCGACCAGCTCGGCCGTCTCCTCGATGGTCTCGGCCCTGCCGACCTCGGACTGCTGCGCGCGGGTCGTCCGGCCGGCCACGAACACCGTCGCCCCGGCCGCTCCCAGCTCCACGGCGATGGCCCGGCCGGCGCCGCGGGTCGCGCCGGTGACGACGGCGATCTTCCCCGTCAGGTCACTTCTTGGTGACACGCCGAATTCCCCTTCCCTCTCCCCAGGACAGGACGACCATCTCGTCCCCCTGGACCGTGAGCTGCACGACCTCGTGCACGTCGAACCGGAACAGGTCCAGCTCCGCGGGCTCCGGCCGCCAGCCGGTCCGGTCGAACAGCTCCACCAGGTAGAGCTCCTTGTCCGCGTGGAGCTCCGCGGTGCCGCTGATCTTCGCGTCGCCGGCGTTCGTCATGGACTCGGTGGTGCTCATGCAGTGCAACGCGAACCGCGGATCGCGTTGCAGGTCACGCGACTTCAGCGAGCCGGGCATCATCCCCGCCCACAGCTCGCCGCGGCTGAAGTCCGGTTCCACCCCGCTGATCCGGGGCGACCCGTCCCTGCGCAGCGTCGCGACCAGCGCGTGCCGGTCGGCGGCGAACCTGCTCTCCACGAACGCGGCCATGTCCGGCTGTTCCGCCGTGAACTGCGCCCAGGTGGCCATTCAACGCATTCCCTTCAACACCATGTCGACGTCCTCGGCCGTGCGCGCCAGCAGGTCCCCGCGCGGGCGGACCGACCAGTCCATCGAGATCCCGTAGACCAGCGCGGCCAGGACCCGTGCCGCGGTGGGCGGCAGGCCCTCCGCCGCGCACAGCACCTCGAGTTCGGCCTCCAGCACCGCGTAGTGCCGGGCCAGCAGCGCGCGCAGCTCCGGGTCGATCAGGTCGACGCCGAGCTGCGCCAGGTTGTTCGCGGCCACGACGGGGTCGGCGAGCCGGTCGAACCACGTCAGCAGCGCCTCGCGCACGGACGAGGCGGCGCGCATCCGGCGCACCACCTCCTCGGTCCCCGCCCGCGTCAACGCCTGCAGCAGACCGCTCTTCGACCCGAACCGCTTCGCCACGGCCCCGACCGAGACGCCGGCCTCCGCGGCCACGTCGGCGACGGTGAACTCCGGGCCGCGCCGGTCGATCACCGCGGCCACGGCGGCCAGGACGCGTTCGTCGGAGATCGTGCGGGGTCGTGCCACGCGAGTTAGTGAACCACAATTCACTAACCTTCGCCTAGGGTGGTCCCACGTGACCTGGAGACCGCGGCTGGCAGCGCTGGACATCGACGGAACCCTGACCCCGGTGGGCTCGAACGACCTCTCGCCGGCCGTGAGAGCGGCGATCACGCGGGCGGCGGGCCACGGCTGCGAGGTCGTGCTGTCCACCGGCCGCAGCCTCATCGGCGTCACCCCGATCGCCGCCCAGGTCCCCGCCTCGTTCGCCCTCTGCTCGAACGGCGCCGTGTGGTGGGACCCGGTCCGCGACGAGATCCCGAGGCGCACGACCTTCGAACCCGGCCCGACCATCGAGACGTTGCGCTCCCTGTTGCCCGGCAGCGTGTTCGCGGTGGAGCGGACCGGCGTCGGCAACCTGGCGCTGGGCCGGTTCCTGCCCGGCGACCTGTGGGGCGAGACGATCCCGTCGACGTTCGACGAGGTGGCCGCCACGGCGACGCCGCGCCTGGTCATGCGCTGGCTCGACCACACGCCGGCGGAGCTCGCGTTCGCCGTGAAGGACCTGGAGCTGCCCGGGATCGAGTGGCACGTCGACCACACCGAGCCGTGGCTGACCGCGGTCCCGCCGGACGTCACGAAGGGGTCCGCGCTGGACGAGCTCTGCCGTCAGCTCGGCATCAGCCCGCGGGACGCCCTCGCGATCGGCGACGGCACCAACGACGTCGAGATGCTGCGGTGGGCGGGACTCGGTGTCGCGATGGGGCAGGCGCCCGCGACCGTCCAGGCGGTCGCCGACGAGGTCGCGCCCACGATCCTGGAGGACGGCGCGGCGCAGGTGCTCGACCGGTTCTTCCCCGGCTAGACGCAGCTCGCGACGACCTCGCGCAGCCAGCGCTGCGCCGGGTCGGCGTCGAGGCGGGCGTGCCAGCGCATCCGCGCCTCGATCTCCGGCAGGTCCAGGCCGATCGGGAACCACCGCAGCCCCGCGTGCTGCTCGGCGAGGCGCCGCGGGACCAGGCCGACGTAGTCGCTCGACGCCACCAGCTGGGTCGCGGCCGAGAAGAACGGCACGACCGCGGCCACGTGCCGGCTCAGGCCGATCGCCTGCAACGCGTCGTCCAGCGGCCCGCGCACCCGGCCGCGGCGGGACACGGAGACGTGCGGGTGCCGGCAGAGCTGCCGGGGCGTCGGGCGCTGTCCGAGCGGGCTGCCGGTGCGCACGACGCCGACCAGCCGCTCGGTGAACAGCACGGTGGAACGGATGTCGGCCTCGCCGTCCTGACCGGCGCCGATGTCCAGGTCGACCCGGCCGTCCCGCAACGCCTCCACGCTCTCGTCGCCCTCGGGCACGAAGCGCAGCACCACGCCGGGGGCCTGCGCTGCGACGGCGGCGACCAGGGAGGTCACCACGCCGTCGTTGACCCGGATCGTGAACGTGCGGCGCAGCTCGGCCGGGTCGAGCTCCTTCGCGTTGACCAGCGCGGCGGCCTCGTCGAGCAGCGAGCGGACCCGCGGTGCGATGCGGAGCGCGAACGGCGTCGGCACCATCCCGCGGCCCGCGCGCACCAGCACCGGGTCGCCCACGGCCCTGCGCAACCGCGCCAGCGCCCGGCTGGCCGCCGGGATCGACAGGTGCAGCCGCTCGGCCGCCGCGGTGACGCTGCTGTCCTGCACGAGAGCGTCGAACACGCGCAACAGGTTGAGATCCAGCTGATCAGGCACGTTTGCATCGTAGGCAACCCAGCGTTGCCGAAGTTGCGTGGCAAGCAAACCCCGACCGCTCCCAGCATGGGCAAATGACCACATTCGAGGAAGCCGGCGTCACCGCGTTCATGCTCGTCAAGACCACCCCGAGGTGGCTCGCCCTCACCGTCGCGCAGCGGGTGGAGGCGTTCGAGACCGAGGTGCTGCCGGTCGTCAGGGAGAAGACCGAGGGCGTGCGGTCCCGCTTCTACGACACCGAGTTCTACTCGGCGCGCGTCACCGACATCTGGGTCTGGGAGGCCCGCGACCACGAGGCGTACCAGCTGCTCGTCGAGGCGCTGCGGGAAACCCCGTTCTGGGACACCTGGTTCGAGGTGGTGGAGCTGCTCGTCGGGGTGGAGAACGGGTACGCGCGCAACTACGGCGTGGACCCGCTCGCCACCGTCTCCGCGTAGCCCTAGTCGGACACGTTCTGCTTGGCGACGACCTTGTCGATCTTCACCCGGACGACCAGCTCACCGGGGACGCCGTTGCGCTCGGCGTACGCGTCGGCCTGGTCGTCGCCCATGTAGCGCGCGGCGGTGCGGCCCGCCCAGTACCTCAGCTGCTCCGGGTCCTCGTCGACGACGGCCCGGCCGGTGATCGTCACGAAGTTGAACGGCGGCGTCTCGTCGTCGAAGCACAGGGCCACCCGGCCGTCGCGCAGGATCGACTTGCCCTTGATCGTGTCGCGCGCGGTCAGGAAGACGAGGTCGGGGCCGTCGAGGTCCACCCACACCGGTGCGACGTGCGGCGACCCGTCCTTGCGGGTGACCGCGAGCTTGCCGGTGCGGGCGGGTGTGGCCAGGACGAACTCGCGCCACCAGCCGTCGGGAGCTTCCGTGTATCCCATGTGGCTCATTGAACTACGACTGAGGTAGCGACACCCGACGACGGAAGTTGACGTCTTCCGGCGACCGCAGGTCGATGTGCCCGACCCCCTCGAACCAGCAGAGTTGTCCCCATCACCGAGAGGGGAAAGCTGATGATCGAGGCAATCGGCCTCACCAAGAGATACGGCAGGACGGTCGCGGTCGACGACCTGTCGTTCACCGTCCAGCCTGGACGGGTGACCGGGTTCCTCGGTCCGAACGGCGCAGGCAAGTCGACGACGATGCGCATGATCCTGGGGCTCGACCGTCCGACGGCAGGCCGCGTGCTGATCGACGGCAAGCCCTACACCGAGCTCAAGCGTCCACTCCAGACGGTCGGCGCCCTGCTCGACGCGAAGTGGGTGCACCCCAACCGGTCCGCCCGCGCCCACCTCAAGTGGCTCGCCGTCTCCAACGGCCTGCCCGGGACGCGCGTCGACGCGGTGCTCGAGGCCGTCGGCCTCACGCAGGTGGCGGGCAAGAACGCCGGCGGGTTCTCGCTCGGCATGTCGCAGCGGCTGGGGATCGCCGCGGCACTGCTCGGCGACCCGAAGGTGCTGCTCTTCGACGAGCCGGTGAACGGCCTGGACCCCGAGGGCATCCTCTGGATCCGCACGTTCATGCAGAACCTGGCCGCCGAGGGCCGCACGGTCCTCGTGTCGAGCCACCTGCTGTCGGAGATGGCGCTCACGGCGAGCGAGCTCGTGGTGATCGGCCGGGGGAAGCTGATCACGCAGAGCACCACGCAGGAGTTCATCGACCGCTCGACGGGCAACACGGTCCTCGTGCGCAGCCCTCAGCTGTCCCAGCTCGGCCCGCTGCTCGTGGACAAGGGCTTCACGGTTCGCGACAGCGCGGACGGCGCGTTGTCCGTGTCGGGTGCCACCAGTGACCAGATCGGTGACATCGCCGGTGCCAACGGTGTCGTCCTGCACGAGCTGAGCCCCCAGCGCGGTTCGCTCGAAGAGGCGTTCATGCAGCTGACCGGCGATGCTGTCGAGTACCACGCAGAGATCGGGAAGTGAGTCTGATGACCCTGTTGGCAGTCGAGAGAATCAAGCTCTTCTCCACCCGCTCGCCGTACTGGTGCAGCGCGCTCGCCATCGTCCTGGGCGTCGGCCTGACCGCGATCATCGCGGCCTCCACGGACAACGGTCAGCTGACCCTCGGCCTCACGCAGTTCGGCAGCAGCCAGCTCGCGCTGTCCGTCGTGCTGGTGATGGCGGCCCTCGCGGTCACGACCGAGTACCGCTTCAACACGATCCGCGCCACGTTCCTCGCGGTGCCGAACCGGATCTCCGCGCTGGTCGCGAAGACCGCCGTGGTGGCGTTCATCGCCGGTGTGCTCGGCGAGATCATCGCGTTCGGCTCGGTGGGCATCGCCAAGGTGCTGTCGCCGGCGTCCAACCTGGCGATCAGCTCGGGTGACCAGTGGCGGCACGTCGCGGGCATCGGCCTGCTCTACGGCATCGGCGCGGTCATCGCGATCGCGGTGGGCGTCCTGGTCCGCCAGACCGCCGGCGCCGTGGCCATCCTGCTCGTGTGGAACATGCTGCTCGAAGGCCTGATCGGGATCATCCCGAAGGTCGGCGTGAAGATCCAGGCGTGGCTGCCGTTCATGAACGCCAACCACTTCCTGCAGCTCTCGAGCGATCCGGCCGAGATGACGGGTGCGGGCGTCGACTTCAAGTTCAGCCAGTGGGGGTCGCTGGCCTACTTCGCCGGGATCGCCGTCGCGATGCTGGTGGTCGCCCTGGTCGTCGCCAAGCGGCGCGACGCGTGACCTGTTCCGAATAAAGGGGGAGAGGGACCTGGGTCATCCGTCGGGGGATGACCCAGGTCCCTGTCAGTTCTTCGAGCGAACCGGGAGTGGTCATGATCGAAGCAGTGCGGTTGCGCAAGCACTACGGCAAGACCAAGGCCGTCGACGACCTGTCGTTCACCGTCCGGCCGGGTCGGGTGACCGGCTTCCTCGGTCCGAACGGCGCCGGCAAGTCCACGACCATGCGGATGGTCCTCGGCCTCGACACGCCCACCGGCGGTGACGTCACGATCGACGGCAAGCACTACGCCGAGCTCAAGCACCCGCTGCGCAAGGTCGGCGCCCTGCTCGACGCGAAGTGGGTGCACCCCAACCGGTCCGCCCGCGCCCACCTCAAGTGGCTCGCGGTCTCCAACGGCATCCCGGCCGGCCGGGTGCAGGAGGTGCTGGAGGTCGTCGGCCTCACCGAGGTCGCGCACAAGAACGCGGGCGGGTTCTCGCTCGGCATGTCGCAGCGGCTCGGCATCGCGGGCGCGCTGCTCGGCGACCCCGAGGTGCTGCTGTTCGACGAGCCGGTCAACGGCCTGGACCCCGAGGGCATCCTCTGGATCCGGCAGTTCATGCACCGCCTCGCGGGCGAGGGCCGCACGGTGTTCGTGTCGAGCCACCTGCTCTCGGAGATGGCGCAGACCGCCCAGGACCTCATCGTGATCGGCAAGGGCCAGCTGATCGCGCAGACCTCCACCGAGCAGTTCATCGCCGACGCCACCCAGGACACCGTCCGGGTGCGGTCGCCGCACGCCGCGAAGCTGCGCGAGATCCTCGCGGCGCACGCGACGGTCACCGACGACTCGGCGAGCGGGTCGCTCGTGGTGCACGGCATCCCGGCGCAGCAGATCGGTGAGCTCGCGGCGGAGAACCAGGTCGTGCTGCACGAGCTCAGCCCCCAGCGCGGATCGCTGGAGGAGGCCTTCATGCAGCTCACGAAGGAGTCGGTGGAGTACCACGCTCACTGAGCACGGCCCTGGGGCGCCGCGACCTGATGGCGGGCAGCGCGATCAGCAGCCCCGTCAGCACGGCGGTGCCACCGGCCACGGCGGCGACGAACGGCAGCCGGTCCGCGATGTCGGCGGCCGGCTGCTGCGGGCGCTGGGCGGCGCGCGTCGGCGCCGGTTGCGTGGTCGAGGGCTTCGGGGCGGGCAGCAACGGGTTGCGCCCCACCGGCGGGAGCTGCGCGGAGAGCGCACCGATCGGGTCGACCATCCCGAACCCGGTCGTGGCGTCACGGCCGGGTTCGGCCATGTCCCGCGCGGTCTTCACCAGCACGTTGACGACGTCCTCGGCCGCCATGTCCGGGTGCTTCGCCCTGACCAGCGCGGCGACCCCGGACACGATCGCCGACGCCGCGCTCGTGCCGTCCATCTCGGCGTACCCGCTGGTGTAGACGCTCTCCGGCGCGGTCGTGACGATGCCGACCGCCGGTGCCGCGAGCACGGTGTCCGCGCCGACGTTGGACGACTTCCACGGCTGGCCGTCGCGGTTCGTGCCGGCCACGGCGATCACGCCGCCGATGTTGGCGGGAGCGGAGACCTCCTTGCCCTCGTTGCCGGTGGCGGCCACGAGGACGACGTCCTTCTCGATCGCGTAATTAACAGCTTTCACCAGCGTCGGCGTCAGCGAGCTGGAGAAACCGAGGGACAGGTTGATCACCTTGGCACCGTGGTCGGCCGCCCACCGGATGCTGTCGCCGATCACGTCGAGCGCGAACTGGTCCTGCTCGTCGGCGCTCGCGATCGGCAGGATCTTCGCGCCGGGGGCGATGCCGAGCGCGCCGCCGTTGCGGCCGGTGGCGGCGATGATCCCGGCCATGCCGGTGCCGTGGCCGTCGGTGTCGGTCGTGCCGTCCGTGCCCTTCGACCTGCCGAAACCCGTTCCCGGCAGCACGCGGCCGGCCAGATCGGGGTGCTGGGCGTCCACTCCGGAGTCGATGACGGCGACGACGACGCCGTCGCCGCGGGCCTGTTCCTGCGCGGCACGGACGTCGAGGGCGTCGAGGTGCCATTCCTGCTCCTCGATCGTCTGCGCGGCGAGCAACAGCGGCAGCGCGGCGACGAGCGCGGGCAGCAGTGGCACGTCAGCTTCATCGCGTTTCCACCTCATGGCGCAACGTGCCAGGCATCACAGCTTGAGTAAGAGCACTGTTAACAAGCCGTGAAAACCGGCGAATCGGACAACCCTGGCGTTTGGATTCACGTTCAATTGGGTTATCCCCAGCTCGGAGGTGGCCTGTGGCGGTTCACGTCGAAGCAATGCTCAGCCTCGAGTGGTCTGATGCGCTCGAGGGTCCGAACTCCCCCGACCTGGCAAGCACCCCCGCGGAGGCTCGTCGCTCCTGGGTGCACACGGCGGAGGAGAAGCAGGTTCTCGCGACCTACCGCGCTGTCAGCGAGGTGGGGGAGGTGCCGGCGCCGTGGTGGCTGCGGGCGCTGGACCGCGGGAAGATCGCGTCCCGTTCCGAGGGTCACGCGATCGAGGACGCGGTGACCGATCTGCTGTCGGCGCGACCCGGTTGGGTGTTCGTGCCGTGGGCGGACTTCGGTGAGATCGGGTACTGGGAGTTCGTGCCGTCCGAAAGCGGCGTCTACGGGCCCGCGACCCCGACGACGGTGCAGTTCACGTCATCGCACCGCGGCTGGATCCACCTCGTGCCCGCCCACCACGGGCCGGGTCACGCGCAGCCGATCGCCTTCACGGTCGCCGACCTGCGTGCGCAGATCGAGGACATCGAACTCATTGCGTAGGCTGTCCGGTCGTGACCAGCACGCCTGAGTTCCCCCGTTCCATCGTCAGCTTCGTCCAGCGCGGCGAGCGCATGACCGTGGGCCAGGAACGCGCCTGGGACACGTACTGGGAGAAGATGGGCAACGACGTGAAGTCGTTGCCCGAGGGGCCTCTCGACTTCGACTCGTGGTTCGGCCGGTCCGCCCCCGTGCTGCTGGAGATCGGTTCCGGCATGGGCGAGACCACCTCGCAGCTCGTCGCCGCCGCTCCCGAGCTCAACTACGTCGCCGTCGAGGTCTACAAGCCGGGTCTCGCCCAGCTGCTGCTGCGCGGCGAGCACCTCGGTGGGCTCGACAACCTGCGCGTACTGCGTGGTGATGCCGTCGACCTCCTCACCGACCACATCGCTCCGGCGTCGCTGCACGGCGTGCGGATCTTCTTCCCCGACCCGTGGCCGAAGAAGAAGCACCACAAGCGCCGGCTCGTGCAGCCGGAGTTCGTGTCGCTGCTGGCCTCGCGCCTGGAGCCGGGCGGTGTGCTGCACCTCGCGACCGACTGGGAGCACTACGCGGACCAGATGCTCGAGGTGTGCTCCGGCGAGCGGCTGCTGACCAACGCGTTCGACGGCTGGGCGCCGCGGCCCGACTGGCGGCCGGTCACCAAGTTCGAGCAGCGGGCCGTGAACGAGGGTCGTGTGTCGCACGATCTGATGTTCCGGAGGAACGACCTCACCTGATCGAGGCCTCAAGCGGGGCCTTTCACCACTACGGGTCTGACTTTCACCCGGTGGGGTGGCCGGTGTTGATCACTCGAAATGCCCCGAGTGGCAGTGACGCGTGAGGCGGTTCCGGCCTTAGGTTCTCGCTCCGTGACCCCCGACGTCCTCCCCGTCGCGGAAGAGTTCGTCCGCATGTTCCACGCGGCGCACTCCGACGCAGGCTCGTTGTCCGCGCGCATCACCCAGGTCCGCGCCGAGATCACCGAGACCGGAACCTACCGCCACACCACCAACGAGCTCGCGTACGGCGCGCGGATCGCGCTGCGCGACTCCGGCTGGTGCACCTCGGGTGTGCCGTGGCGTCGGCTGAAGGTCCGCGACCTGCGCGGCTACCGCAACGCCGCCGCCGTCGCCGGCGAGTGCGTCGAGCACCTGCGGCTCGCGACCAACGGCGGTGAGATCCGGCCGCTGGTCACGGTCTTCGCGCCGGACGCGCCGGGAACGCCGGGACCGGTGATCTGGAACGAGCAGCTGGTCCGGTACGCCGGGTACGCCGACGGCACGGGGGACCGCCGGTACGCCCAGTTCACGGAGACGATGCAGGGCATGGGGTGGCGTCCGCCCATGCGGCGGTCACGGTTCGACCTGCTGCCGTTGGTGGTGGAGACGCAGCACGAGGGACCGCGGCTGTTCACGCTGCCGTCCGAGATCGTGCACGAGGTGCCGCTGGAGCACCCGACCCTGCCGTGGTTCGGCGAGATGGGCCTGCGCTGGCACGCCGTCCCGGTGATCGCGAACATGCGGCTGTCGATCGGCGGCGTCAACTACCCGGCGGCGCCGTTCAACTCGTGGTTCGTCGGCGCCGAGATCGGCACGCGGTCATTGGCCGAGGAGGGCGCGTACGGCGTGGCCCGCGAGGTCGCCGAGGCGCTGGGCCTGGACACGTCGTCCGAACGCACGCTGTGGCGGGACTTCGCGACCGTTCACCTGAACGCGGCAGTGCTGCATTCCTTCGACAAGGCGGCCGTCACCATCACGGACCACCACGCGGAGGCCCTGCACCGGCTCGCCTGGCTGCGGTCCCGCCAGCGCCCGTCCGCCGCGCGGCCCGCGTTCCGGCTGGACACCGCGGCCGCGGCACGCGCCCGGACAGGTGCTCCCGCGCGCTTCACGGCCGCACTGGACGAGACCCGCCCGCAGCCGACGAGCAGGCTGGCGGAGCTGCTCCGCCAGCAACAGCACGCCCTGACCAGCGCCTGACTTCCCCATCACGCGCTGGCCCGCGGGCGTGCGTCCCGCTGCCGCTCCTAGCGCTCGGAGTCGATCAACACGCCCGACAGCGCCATGAGCGCGAGGACCAGCAGACCGACCACCGCAGCGGCCCAAGTGAACACGACTGACACCATGACGTCCTCCGTTCCCCGACTTCCTCCTCCTCCAGAGTCCGTGACCACCGCGTGATCCGGCATCCGCCGGGAGGGTGTTTCCGCAGGTCGCTCTCTCAGCCTTCCGGCTGATGCCGGGTGGACCCCGAGTCGGACGCGTCGTCACCCGTCCGGCCCTACTGTGTGTCGGGTGGAGAGCACGGATCTGAGCTGGCGGTTGCTCGCCAAGCGCCAGTGGCCGCTGGCGCTCTCGCTCACCGGCATCGCGATCGCGGAACTCGGGTCGATCACCACCGACCTCGGCTGGTGGCAGCTCCCCGGCGTGGCGGTCATCTGCGCGATCGCGGTGCTGGCACCGCGGCGGCCGTTCGACGCGGCGCTGGCGGCGTCGTTCGCCATCGCGTGCACGGCGCTCTACCTGCGGTTCCTCGGTGTCTCGTTCGAGCCGCACTTCTTCGTGAGCGGTGCGGGCATCTCGGTGACCGGCGCCGCGATGGCGACCATCGCGATCCTCGTGCGGGAGGCGTCGCACCTGCGCGCGGTCTCCGGCACCGTGCTCGTGATCGCGGCGATGGTCGTCGCGGAGGTCGTCGGCTGGCCGGTCGTGGTGGCCACCGAGTACCGCGAATGGCGGCCGGACCCGCCCTCGTACCTGTTCGGGGCGTCGATCATGCTCGTGCTGGCGATCGGCACCGGGCTCTACTTCCGGGCGCGCGACAACGAACGCGCGTCCCAGCTGGCGGCGTCGGTCGCGGCGGCGCAGAACGCGGAGCGGATGGCGTTGGCGCGCGAGCTGCACGACGTGGTGGCGCACTACGTGACCGCGATCGTCGTGCACGCGCAGGCGGGTCAGCTCAACCGGGAGGTCGACGTGCTGCCGTCGATCGCCGCGTCCGGCACCGAGGCGCTGAGCGCGATGCGCCGGCTCGTCGGCACCATGCGGGACGGCACGTCCACCGGCCCCGCCGCTTCCTCGTCACTGATGGACGACGTGCGCGCACTGGCCGACGAATCCGGTCTGCCCGCAAGGCTTTCGTTCGACCTGCAGGAGCCGGTGCCGCAGGAGCTCGCGCGGTCGGTGCTGCGGCTGGTGCAGGAATCCCTGACGAACACCCGCAAGCACGCTTCCGCGGTGTCCTCTGTGGACCTGGCACTGTCCTCGGGAGACGGTGCGCTGCGCCTGGACGTGGTCGACGACGGTGTCGCGTCGGGCGTTCCCGTTGGGGGATCGGGAGGATACGGGCTCGTGGGCATGCGCGAGCGCGTGGAACTGCTGGGCGGGACGTTCACGGCGGGCCGGCGCGAACCGACCGGGTGGACGGTCCGCGCCGAGCTTCCGCTCGCCTAGTTCTGGTCGCGCCTAGTTCTCGTCGCGGATGACGTCGAACTCCTGCGTCATCTCGGCATCGCTGAACTGGTCGTCGTTCTGAGGGTCGATGTCGGCCACTGATGCCTCCGCATGATCACGCCCGGTCCGTGCGGACGTGATCATGCCAACTCAGCGGCGAGTCGGGGGCTTGGGGGTGGCGGGCTTCTGCGCGCGCCGGAAGGAACCACTGGAGGTGCACGGCTTCTTCGACATGATCAAGAGACGTCCCTGCTGTGTCGATGGTTGCCCGGGAAGCACAAAGGGCCCGCCGGTCGAACACGACGAGCCCTCTGGTCGGAAACAAGATTCAGGCCGGGGCGGACCCTGGGGGTCGGCCCGCGCCCGACGCAGAGAGGATTCCCGGGACTTCCGGATCCATGCGCTCGTGTGACCGCCGTCACAATGGCAGGATCCTCCGCATGTCATTGCGCATGCATGCCCCGGTGGTCCTGCCCTGCGACCCGACTTGCTCGGTGTTGCGCGACGCGGTCGTGGACGTCGTCGACGGCCGGATCACCCACGTGGGTGCCGCCGCCGACGCGCCCGCGTTCGACGGCGAGGTCCGGCACCTGTCCGGCATCCTGCTGCCCGGTCTCGTCAACACACACGCGCACAGCCCGATGACGGTGCTGCGCGGCCTGGGCTCCGACCTGCCGCTGCTGCGGTGGCTGCAGGAGCAGATGTGGCCCAACGAGGCGAAGATGACGGCGGCCGACGTCGGCACGGGCATGCTGCTGGGTGCCGTCGAGATGCTGCGGCACGGCGTGACGACGTCCGCCGAGATGTACTTCCACGGCCCCGAACTGGTGTCGTCGGTGCTGGCGGCGGGCTCGCGCGTGGTGTTCGGCGGCGCGATCCTCGACGTGCCCGGGATGGACTGGAAGGCGCTGACCGCGGAGATCTCCGCGTGGATCGACGCCGACGGACTCCGGTTCGGCCCCGGCGAGCGCGTGGAACTGGCCTACGGCCCGCACTCGGCGTACACGCTGTCCCCGGCCCAGCTGACCGCGGTGGCGGTCGAGGCGCGCGCCCGCGAGGCGCTGTTCATGGTGCACGTGGCCGAGTCTCCGTTCGAGGACGAGGCGCAGCGGGCGGAGTTCGGGTCGGTGCCCGCACTGCTCAAGGCGTCGGACGTGCTGGGCGGCCGGGTGCTGTCCGCGCACTCCGTGCACCTGTCCGACGACGACATCGCGCTGTACGCGTCGTTCGGCGTCGGCGTCGCGCACTGCCCCGGCTCGAACGCGAAGCTGGCCTCGGGCATCGCGCGGGTGCCGGAGATGCTGGCCGCCGGCGTGCCGGTCGGACTGGGCACCGACGGCCCGGCGTCCAACGACGACCTGGACCTGTTCGAGGAGGCCAGGCTCGCCGGTCTGTTCGCCCGCGTCTCGAAGATGGACGCGACCGCGCTCGGTGCGGCGCAGGCGTTGCTGATGGCCACCCGCGGTGGCGCCGCCGCCCTGGGCCGTGACGACATCGGCGCGCTGGAGACCGGCCGGTGGGCCGACGTCGTGCACGTCGCCGCCGACGACCCGGCGTTCGCCACCGGTCTCGACGCGCCGGACGAGCAGCTGCTGGCGAACCTCGTGTGGGGCTCCGGGTCGCGCCGGGTCACCGACGTCTGGGTGGCCGGTGACCACGTCGTGGCCGGTGGGGAGTCGACCAGGGTGGACCGGGCGGAGGCGCAGGCCGGGGTGACGGCGGTGGCTCGGCGGCTGCGGTCGGCCTGATCCACCCCCTCAACGGGGCCGCACGACCACCTCGGTGATGTGGGCGTCCGGCGTCGCCAGCACGGCCGACGCCACCGCCCGCCCCACCGAGGCCGGGTCGACGTACTTCGACGGGTCGTAGTCGCCGCCCTCCTGGCGGCGCACGTCCTGCTGCATCGGGGTGGCCGTCCGGCCGGGGTAGACCGAGGTCACCCGCAACGACGGCTCGTCGCCGCGCAGCGCGTCGGCGTACGCGCGCAGGGCGAACTTCGAGGCCGCGTACACGCCCCAGCCCGGGTTGGCGTTCTTGCCGGCGCCCGAGTTGATCAGCACGACGTGGCCGGAGGCGGCGCGCAGCTGCGGCAGGACCAGGTTCGTGAGCTCGGCGACGGCGAAGACGTTCACGTCGAAGGTCCGGCGCCAGTCCGCGGACGAGGCCTCGGACAGCGGTCCGAGCAGGGCGATGCCGGCGCTGTGCACGAGCACGTCCAGGCGCGAGACCACGCCCAGGTCGGCCGACGCCGCGTTCGTCAGGTCGAAGGGCCAGGCCTGGGAGCCGGGGAGCTCCGCCGTGAGGACCGACAGCGCGTCCTCGTCGCGGCCGCCTAGCAACAGGTCGTGGGTCGGGGCCAGACTGCGGGCGATGGCCGCGCCGATTCCGCTGGAGGCCCCGGTGACGAGGGCTACCGGACGATCACTCATGGGGGGACTTTAGTGCCCAGGAAGCTGATCCTGCCGTACCTGTGCCTGCTCTACTTCATCAACTACCTGGACCGGGTCAACATCGGCTTCGCCGGGCCCAACGGCATGTCGGAGGAGCTCCAGCTCTCCGCGACGGTGTTCGGGTTCGCGTCCGGGGTGTTCTTCATCGGCTACCTGATCCTCGAGGTGCCGAGCAACCTCGCGCTGCACCGGTTCGGGGCGCGCCGGTGGATCGCGCGGATCATGATCAGCTGGGGGATCGTGGCCACGGCGATGGCGTTCGTGCCGAACGGGACCGTGCTGATCGTCCTGCGGTTCCTGCTCGGCGTGGCGGAGGCCGGGTTCTTCCCCGGGATCATCCTCTACCTGACCTACTGGTACCCGCAGAAGGACCGGGCGCGGATCGTCGCGCTGTTCATGGTGGCGGTGCCGATCTCGACGGCGCTCGGGTCGACGTTCAGCGGGCTGCTGATCGAGTGGTTCGACTGGCGGACGATGTTCCTGGTCGAGGGCCTTCCGGCGATCGCGCTGGCGTTCGTCACGTGGTTCTGGCTGCCGGACCGGCCCGCCGAGACCGTCGAGCAGCCGGCGGAGGACCACTGGCCGCTCAAGAAGGCGCTCACGCACCCGCGGGTCCTGGCGCTGAGCTTCGTGTACTTCGGGATCGTGTACGGGCTCTACACGCTGGGGTTCTTCCTGCCGACGATCATCAAGGGCCTGGCGCCGGGAGCCGGCGTAGTGGAGCGGGGGCTGATCAACGCGATCCCGTACGTCCTCGGTGCGGTGGCCATGGTCCTGTGGGCCAGGCACGGGGACCGCACCGGGGAGAGGAAGTGGCACGTCGCCGCGCCGATGTTGCTGGGAGGCATGGCGATCCCGGTCGCGCTGTACCTGGACAACCCCATCGCGGCGATGGTGGCCGTGTCGGTCTGCGCGATCGGTGTGTGTGCCGCCCTGCCCACGTTCTGGGCGCTGCCCACGAGCTTCCTGGGCGGCGCCGCTGCCGCGGGCGGGATCGCGTTGATCAACTCGCTCGGCAACGTGAGCGGGTTCGTGGCGCCCTACGTCACCGGGTGGCTGCGCGACCTGACCGGGACCCAGAAGACCGGCCTCTGGGTCGTCGGCGTCACCATGGTCAGCGCGGCCGTGGTCGCGTTGTCGGTTCAGACGGCGGGCACGGAGAAGGTGTAGAGCGCCTCGTAGGGCACGGACGTCTGCTCGCCCTCGGTCGTGCACGCGCCGGCCGGGGCGAGACCGCCCTTGGTGGCGAGCCGCTGCACGTAGCTGACGCCGGCGAACGTGCCCGCGCCCCTGGTCGACTTGGCCTTCAGCAGGAGCTCGGGAACGGCACCCTGCACCTCGTTGCGGGCGCCGTCGACCGGGGCGGCCTCGACCGCGCTGCCGTCGGCGGTGGAGACCCAGATCGGGCCGCGCGAGTGCAGGGCGACGGCGCGACCGAGCCGGTCGGCCAGGGTGGCGGCCGGTTCGAGGCTCTTCCACGCGCCCACGGCGCATGTGTAGGTCTGCACGCCCTTGGCGTAGAACCTGTGGACGAGCTTGTTGCCCGCCGGTACCTGAACGGCGGACGCGACTCGGGCCTCCGAGGCGTCGAGCGCGGCGGAGGTCGGCGCCGCGGTCGAGCCCGCTGCCCCGAATCCGAGTCCGGCCAGTGCCGTTGCGACGAGGACGAGACCAGCACGCTTCATCAACACTCACTCCCAAGTGGATAGACAGTGCGAGGTTCCCGGCTGTCCGCGGTGCAGCCACCTGGTGATACGTCCCTGCCGCCGGACCGGTTCAAACGACCCCGCCATGTGAGACGGCGCCTACCGTGCGTGAAACCGCACGGCAGGCGCCGTCCACAGCGGACA
This sequence comes from Lentzea sp. NPDC060358, assembly GCF_042725365.1. Taxonomy (NCBI): domain Bacteria; kingdom Bacillati; phylum Actinomycetota; class Actinomycetes; order Pseudonocardiales; family Pseudonocardiaceae; genus Lentzea; species Lentzea sp. NPDC060358. Next base: position 29,361 of record NZ_JBHXCW010000058.1, read on the forward strand.
GTCGTTCATTCCACGCCGGGTGAGAGCGGATCAGTCGCAGATGCGGCGGCGGTCCTCGCGCCACACGACGGCGACGGACGGACGCGGCTGCGAGGTGCCGCCATCCGGCCAGTGCGACAGCGGGTTGTTCGCCGACGCACCGTCGATCTCACCAGGGTGCTGCACGGACACCAGGACGAAGTCCTCGGTGACGACCGGGCCGCAGGTCTCCGCGCCCCTGGGCACCGTGAGGAACTGCTTGACCTGGCCGCGGCGCTTGCCCTCGACGGGCACCGCGAACAGGCCGTCGTTGGAGCCCAGCGCGTTGCCGTCCGTGGAGATCCACAGGTTGCCGCGCGGGTCGAACGCGACGTTGTCCGGGCACGAGATCGGGCTGACCTGCGACTTGTCGAACCCGCCGAAGTACGTGCCGGGGTCGGTCGGGTCGCCGCAGAGCAGCAGCAGCTTCCACGAGAACGTGGTCGCCGTGTTGTCGCCGCGGCGCTCCTCGATCTCCAGCACGTGGCCGTGCTTGTTGCCGTTGCGCGGGTTGATCTCGGTCGGGCCCTCCTTGCCCGCCTTGCCGCGGTCGGTGTTGTTCGTCAGCGCGGCGTAGATCCGGCGGTTGTGCAGCGAGGGCTCGACGTCCTCCGGGCGGTCCATCTTCGTGGCGCCCACCTTGTCGGCGGCGAGGCGCGTGAAGACGTAGACCTCCTCGGCGGTGAAGCCCGGCACAAACGACTTGTCGTTGTGCGCCAGCGGGATCCACTCGCCGGAGCCGTCGAACTCGCCGTCCGCGGGGACCTTGCCGGTGCCGTCGATCTCGGCGGCCGGGCTGTCACCGGTGAACCTGGCGACGTAGAGCGTTCCCTTGTCCAGCAGCTGCTTGTTGTGCTCGCGGGCGCGCTTCGAGTCGCCCTTCTGCATCTTCTCGTCCGTGACGAACTTGTACATGTAGTCGAAGCGCTCGTCGTCGCCCATGTACGCGACCACGCGGCCGTCCTTGGCGACGATGACGTTCGCGCCCTCGTGCTTGAAGCGGCCGAGCGCGGTGTGCTTGACGGGCGTCGAGGTCTTGTCGAGCGGGTCGATCTCGACGATCCAGCCGAACCTGTTGGCCTCGTTGGGCTCCTGGGCCAGGTCGAAGCGCTTGTCGAAGCGCTCCCACTGGCGCAGCGAAGCGCCGCCGCTGATGCCGTAGCGGGCGAACTTGGCCTTGGTGTCCGGGTCGGTCACGGTGCCGCCGTTGGCGAAGTACTGGTTGAAGTTCTCCTCGCCGGACAGGATCGTGCCCCACGGCGTGACGCCGCCGGAGCAGTTGTTCTGCGTGCCCAGGACCTTGCGGCCCGTCGGGTCGGCGGAGGTCTTGAGGAACTTCGAACCGGCGGCCGGGCCCTTCACCTCGAACGGCGTGGTGAGGGTGATGCGGCGGTTGTACTTCTTCTTGTCGTCGGGGCAGACGAAGAGCTTGCCGGTGCGCGGGTCGCGGTCGACCATCACGACCGAGAGGCCGTGCGCGGCCCACGCGATCTTGGCGTGCTTCTCGGTGATCGTGGTCGGCGACCAGTCCTTGAACATGAACGACTCGGTCGTGTACTCGTGGTTGCTCACCATGAGCCAGCTGTCGTGGTAGCCGGGGACGGGGACCAGACCGCAGAAGTCGTTGTTGAAGCCGAACTGCTTGGCCTGCGCCTCGGGCGTCTGGTTGTCGAAGTCGAACTTCGGCGCGTCGTCCAGCACCGCGTCGCCCCAGCGGATGACGACGTCCTGCCGGAAGCCCCGGGGAACGCTGAGCTGGTCGAGGGTGTTGGGCGTCACCGGCTCGAAGTTCAGCCCGTCCCTGCCCTTGCCGCCACGGCCGAGGACGTCGGCGCCGGGCTGGGCGGGGGCGGCGGTGGCCGCACCGGAGAACGCGAGCGCGCCGGCACCGGCGGCCGCGACGACGGCACCGGCCTTGAGCATGCCGCGGCGGCTCACGACCTCCTTGACGACGTCGCCGAAGTACGCGTTGGCGGACGAGTTGGGCGCCTCGTGCGCACAGGCGTTGCCGCAGCGGAACTCGCAGGTGACGGCCTGGCGCCCGAGCGGGTGGTTCGTCGGGAGCAGGGGCAGCAGGCGGCGGCCCCGATCGGCGGGTGAGGGCACGTTGGCCTCCGAGGTCGGTGTCGGTTCAGGGAACTGGCCGAACCTAAGAGCCCAACGAGTTCGCCAGCCGTCCACCAGGTGAACGGAGGGCGAACTCGTCCTGCACCCGGACGATCAGGCACGCACCGTGATCAGCCGATCTCACCCAGCTGACGACGGCCCTGGCGCCACACCGCGACGACCGACGGCCTGGGTCGCGCGTCACCGCGGTCCGGCCAGTTCGAGACGGGCTTGTCCGCGCTCGCCCCGTCGACCTCGCCGGGGTGCTGCACGCACACCGTGACCACCCGCTCGCCGATCACCGGGCCGCACGTCTCGCCGCCGCGCGGCACCGTGAGGAACAGCTTGAGGTGACCGCGTTCCGGTCCCTCCAGCGGCACGCCGTAGAGGCCGTCGTTGAGCCCGTCGAGCTTGCCGTCGGCGTCGGTGGAGATCCACAGGTTGCCGTGGCGGTCGAACGCGACGTTGTCCGGACTGGAGATCGGGCTCACCTGCGACTTGTCGTAGCCGCCGAAGTAGGTGTTCGGGTCGTCCGGGAACCCGCAGACGAGGAACAGGTCCCAGCTGAACGTCAGCGCCAGCGCGTCGTCGCGGCGTTCGGTCAGCTCCAGCACCTGGCCGTGGCGGTTGTTGATCCGCGGGTTCGGCTCGGTCGGGCCCTCCTTGCCCGCGACGACGCCGCGATCGACGTTGTTGCTGAGCGCGCAGTAGACCTTGCCCGTGCGCGGGTGGCACTGGATGTCCTCGGGACGGTCCATCTTGGTGGCGCCGACCTTGTCCGCGGCTTCCCGCGTGAAGACGTACACCTCCTCGGCCGTCATGCCGGGCACGAACGACTTCTTGCCCGCCGCGAGCGGGATCCACTCGCCGCCGCCGTCGAACTTCCCGTCGCTGGGCAGCTTCCCGGTGCCGTCGATCTCCGCCGCCGGGCTGTCGCCCTGGAACCTCGCGACGTAGAGCGTGCCGTCGTCGAGCAGCGTCATGTTGTGGCGGCGCGCGGCCTTGCTGTTGCCGTGCTTCATCTTCCCGGTGGAGATGAACTTGTAGATGTACTCGAACCGCTCGTCGTCACCGGAGTACGCGACCACGCGGCCGTCGTCGGCGACCCGGATGTTCGCGGTCTCGTGCTTGAACCGGCCCAGGTGCGTGTGCTTGACCGGCGTCGAGTCCGGGTCGTTCGGGTCGAGCTCGATGATCCAGCCGAACCTGTTGACCTCGTTGGGTTCCTGCGCGAGGTCCCAGCGCTTGTCGAAGCGCTCCCACTTGCGGGTGGTCGCGGTGCCCGTGACGCCGTAGCGGGTCAGGCGCGGGTCGTTGCGGCCGGCCGCGTTGGCGAAGTACTGGTTGAAGTTCTCCTCGCCGGACAGGATCGTGCCCCACGGCGTGACGCCGCCGGAGCAGTTGTTGATGGTGCCGAAGACCTTCGTGCCGGTCGGGTCGACGGAGGTCTTGAGCAGGGCGCTGCCCGCGGCCGGACCGCGCACCTCGAACGGCGTGTTCAGCGTGATGCGGCGGTTGTACCTGCTGAACCGCGGCTTGTAGTGGCCGGTGAACAGCGAGCGCTTGATCATGAACACCGAGAGGCCGTGCGCGGCCCAGGCGATCCTGACCTGTTCCTCGGTGGGGTTGTTCGGGTCGTAGCCGCGGAACATGAACGGCTCGCTGGTGTACTCGTGGTTCGTGACCATGATCCCGCTGAGCTCGAGCGGGTCCAGCGGCAGGATGGCGGCGAAGTCGCAGTTGAAGCCGAACTGCTTCTCCTGCTTCGCGGCGGTCTGGCCGTCGAAGTCGAACTCGGGGACGCCGGGGAAGAGCGGGTCGCCCCACCGGATCACGATCCCCTGCTCGTACCCCTCCGGGACGACGACCTCGTCCCTGGTGTTGACCTCGACGGGCTTGAAGTCGAGGCCCTTGGGCGCGCGGCCCTGCGGTTGCGGGGCCTGCTGCGGTGCGGCGGCGGCGACCGCCGGCGTGGCGACGGTGGCGGCGGCCGCGACGACCGCACCGGCCTTGAGCGCGGTGCGGCGGCTGATGAGGTCACCGAGGTAGGGGTTGTCCGAGGTGTTCGGGACGTCGTGGAAGCACGCGTCCCCGCAGCGGTACTCGCACGTCACCGCTGCTCTGCCGACGCGGTGGTTGACGAGAGGCAGAGGGATCATGGTGGTGGCCTCCTACGGTCGGTACGGGAACCGCGACCGACCGTAGTTCACCATCCGTTAACCGACTAGCTGCTCACCGGCAATCACGACTTCCGTAGGGACCTCGCGGGTGTCGGTGCGGTTGAACGCCAGCAGCACCGCCGCGACCGCGCAGAGCACCGCCGCCACGACGAACGGCTGGGCGAGGTGGCTCACGAACGTCGCCGCCAGCGCACCGCCGAGCCAGCGCAGGAAGTTGTACCCGGCGCTCGCGACCGGCCGCGGCGCGTCGCTGACGCTCATCGCGGTGCCGGTGAACAACGTGTTGAGCAGGCCGCTGACCAGTCCGCTGACGACCACCGCGACCACGAGCACGGGCTTGCTGGGCACCGCCATCAGCAGCATCAGCACGGCGAACGCGAGCACCGAGCCGATGATCGCCGTCTTCTCGCCGACGCGGTCGGCGAGCCTCGGCGCGAGGAAGACGCTGGAGACCGCGACGCACACGCCCCAGCCGAAGAAGATCAGTCCGATCTCGACGGCGCCCCACCTCAGCACGAACGGCGACCAGGCCAGCACGGTGAAGAACGCGGCCGTGTAGAGCGCGGACCCGATAGCGGTGCGCAGCAGCACGGGGTGCTTGAGCGCCTTCAACGGGTCGAGCAGCCCGATCTTCGGGCGTTCGTGGTGCGAGTCCTTGGCCAGGAAGATCGAGCAGAGGACCAGCGCCGCCGCCATCAGGACCGCGGTGCCGAGGAACGGCCCGCGCCACGAGACGCTGCCGAGCAGCGCACCGAGCAGCGGCCCGACGCTGAGACCGAGGCCGAGCGCGGCCTCGTAGAGCAGGATCGCGCCCTTCTGCCCGCCGCTGGCCGCGCCGACGATGACGCTGAGCGCGGTGGCGATGAAGAACGCGTTGCCGAGCCCCCACACGGCCCGCAGCCCGACGAGCTGGCCGATGGTCCCCGCCGCCGCGCAGGCCAGCGTGGCGACGACGATCAGCGCGAGCCCGCCCACGAGCGTGCGCTTGGCGCCGAACCGCGCGGTCGCGGCGCCGGTGAACAGCATCGCGACGACCTGGACGCCGAGGTAGGAGGAGAAGAGGAGGGTGACCTGCGAGGGTGTTGCGTGCAGACCCTCTGCGATGGACAGCAGGATCGGGTCCACGAGCCCGATCCCCATGAAGGCGATGACGGCGGCGAAAGCCGTGATCCAGACCTGTTTGGGCTGAGCTTTGAAATTCACTTAGCCATCCTAAGCTCTTTTGCTTAGCATGGCGAAGTATATTCGGTCACAGGGTACGGTTGCCCGCGTGGATGCGGTGATCTTCGACCTCGACGGCGTGCTGATCGACTCCGAACAGGTGTGGGACGAGGTGCGCCAGTCGTTCGCCCGCGCGCACGGCGGCACGTGGACCGACGAGGCGACCCGCGCGATGCAGGGCATGTCGACCCCGGAGTGGGCCCGGTACCTCGTCGACGCCGTCGGGGTTCAGCTCGCACCCTCGGAGGTCTCCGCCGGCGTGGTCGCCGAGATGGAGAAGGCCTACGCCGCCCACCTGCCCGTGATCCCCGGTGCGGTCGAAGCGGTTCGCGCGGTGGCGTCGCGGTTCGCCGTGGCCATCGCTTCTTCGGCACCGGCGGTGCTGATCAAGGTGTTCCTCGAGGTGACCGGACTGCCGGTGCCCGTGGCCGTGTCCTCGGAGGAGTGCGACGCCGGCAAGCCCTCGCCGGACGTGTACCTGCTGGCGGCCTCACGCCTCGGGGTCGCGCCGTCGTCCTGCTACGCCGTCGAGGACTCGACGAACGGCCTGAAGGCGGCGATGGCAGCGGGGATGACCGTGCTCGGGGTGCCGAACCCGCACTTCCCGCCGGCCGCCGAGGTGCTGGCTCAGGTGCGGGTGCTGGGCTCGATCGGCGACCTGCCGGACGCGCTGGCGTAGCTGGTCGCGGCCAGGCCGATCGCGATGCAGGTGCACGCGAGGACGCCCTTCGGCCAGTAGATGTGGCTGTCGAGGAACAGGAAGCTGCCCAGGACCAGGAAGGCGGCCCCGGGGACCGCCCTGACCTTGTTCTGCAGCAGCGCGCACACCGCGATCGCGAGGCTGGCGGCGAAGAAGCACCACGCACCGACGTGCCCGAGCTGGTTGCCGATCCTGAAGAGAGGTTCGTCGGCGGGGGAGCGGCCGCCGTTCGCCAACGTCATGGCACCGCCGCCGATGCCCGCCAGCGCGTCGAGCGCACCGTAGAAGACGACGTAACCGAACGCGGCCGCGCGGGCCGGGTAGCGGACGTACTTCGGGCTGTCGCCGAGCAGGACCCACTGCGCGGCGCCCAGCAGCGGGAAGACCACCGCCAGGATGATGTGCATGTTCTGCCACCACTGCGCGGTCGACGCGTCGAGGTGGTGGGGGTGGGTCAGGCCGATGCCGGCGAGGACCAGGCCGGGGGCCGCGACGAGGAGCGTGCGCACCGCGCCGAACCTAGCGGCACCGGCCGCTCGTCCCACTAGACTCGCCCACTTCCAGGCGATTCGACCCTGCGTGTCGAACCTGTGTTCGATAGGATGTCATCGTGGTGAACAGGCGTGAACAGGCTGCGTTCCTGCTCGCACTCCGCGACAGCGAGCGCGGCTGGGCCGACGTCACGAGCGCCGTGGAAGCCGCAGGCTCCGCTCTGGCCGTGCTGGAATCGCTGCTCACCCCGGACCAGCCCACGCTGGACCACGTTCTCCCGGATGTCGCCGGCCGGTTGGAGCTGGTCGAGCGGGAGATCGAGTCCTGGGCGGACGAGGGCGTTCACCTGGTCACCGTGCTCGACGAGCAGTACCCGGTTCGGCTGCTGATGGTCCACCAGCGCCCGCCTTTCCTGATGTGCAGGGGTTTTCTCGATCCCACCGACCAGTTCGGCGTCGCCGTCGTCGGCAGCAGGCACGCGAGTGCGCGAGGTCTCCACATCACCCGCGAGATCGCGACGACGCTGACCAAGAACGACATCACGGTCTTCAGCGGCTTGGCGTCGGGTGTCGACACTGCCGCACACCGCGCCGTCGTGGATGCCGGAGGGCGCACGGTGGCCGTGGTGGGCACGGGTCTGCGCCGCTGCTACCCGACCGAGAACGCAGCGCTGCAGCAGGAGATCGCCCGGACCGGAGCGGTGCTGTCCCAGTTCTGGCTGGACGCCGGTCCCGCGAAGCACCACTTCCCGATGCGCAACGCCGTCATGAGCGGGTGCAGCGTCGCGACCGTGGTCGTGGAGGCGGGGGAGCACAGCGGCACCCGCATCCAGGCCCGGCTCGCCCTCGAGCACGGCAGGCACGTGTTCTTGCTGCCCGAAGTCGCGTCGGACACGACGTGGGGGCGCGAGATGGCGGGTCGCCCGAACACGACGGTCCTCGAGAGCCCGGACCACCTGCTGCGCGTGCTGGACGAGCTGCGTGCCGGAGTTCCGGACCTGATCGACCTCTGACGTGAGCCCGCTCAGCCGCATTCTCGACAGCTACCGCAACTTCCTCGTTCCGCCGCCTGCTCGCGGCCAGGACGTGTGCGTGACGTGCCGACGCGCCACCGACGGCTTCAAACGATGCTGGCAGTGCAACAGGCACCATCAGGCACATGGCACCGGACTGGCCGATGAGGTTGTGCCGATCTCCATGGCGGAGAAGGACAAGCAGTTGATGCGCGCCCTCTCCCAGTACAAGAACAGCACGTCCGACGAGGTCCGGCGGAGGTTCACCAACGAGCTCGCCAGCGTGCTGGCCACCTTCTTGGCGAAGCACCAGGACTGCCTTGGAGGCTTCGACCTCGTCACCGTCGTGCCCAGTTCACAAGGCCGCACTTCGCCGCTCGTGGACGTGCTGGAGCGGCGCATCAGCCGCACCAGCGCACGCTTCGCCCGCGCGCTCACGACCGAATCCCAGAACACCCGCGAAATGCGGCCTGACTCCTACGACGTGGTCATCGACGTTCGGGAGAAGAGCGTTCTGCTGGTCGACGACACGTGGACGTCCGGCGCCAGCTTGCAATCGGCTGCCGTGGCGTTGAAACGCGCCGGGTCGGCGCGTGTGGTCGGTCTGGTGATCGGCAGATACGTCGATGAACCGGTTGCCGGGGTGACGGCTCCGTTCGACTGGGAAACGTGCACGCTCTGCGCCTAGCGGCACCCGACCTCATCGCGCTGAAGAAGGGCCGCCCCGACCAGA